>NZ_JAFCWW010000007.1:0-289109 GCF_049897765.1 Pseudomonas sp. TWP3-2
TCATCGAGTGCTTGGCAGGCATATTCGTAGCCTACAGGTGCATGTTCCTTCCCTGATCAAGACTGACTTCCAGACATCGAAGTATGGAAGAGGAAGGAACGGATAACCTATATCGGCAGGCTGAGTGGAGGGATTGATCCGGGGGTGGGAGCGAAGCGACGTTTGGCGCAGCCAAACACATCGAGAGGAGGTGCAGCGCAGCAAACCGGAGGCGATGCCCCCGGAACAATCCCGGAGCGAAGGAACCCGAGCCACAGCGAGGGCCGAACGTCAGGGTAAAGCCTTTTGGGTTACCTTTTCGCTGGGCCGGCATCCCGGCGTCTGGAAAAGGTGACCCGCCGTCAGGGCGGAACCCTAAGCAGCCATCACCGCAGCAACGGATATTCACCCCAACGCCCGAGCCAATGCCCGACTCAAAGTCTCATGCACCTGCAACACCTCAGGCACAACCGAACCCAGGCGCAGCAAATCATGAGTCAACCCCGAACAATGTTCGAGCTCGACACTCACCCCATGCGCACGCAACTTGTCGACGTAAGCCTGCCCCTCATCCAGCAACGGATCGAACCCGGCCAACACCACGATAGCCGGCGCCACGCCGTGCAGATCCTCGGCGAGCAACGGCGAGAAACGCCAATCCAGATAGTCCTCGGGGCTGCGTGCGTAATGCTGATAGAACCAGTCCAGCGTATCGTTTTCGAGCAAATAGCCTTCGCTGAACAGTGCCCGCGAATCATGCGCGCGCGAGGCATCGGTGACCGGATAGCACAATAACTGGGCCTTCGGCGCGATGGCTACGGTGTGCGGTTGCACCACCGCTTGCAGCGCCAATACCGTGGCCAGCGTGGCACCGGCGCTGTCGCCGCCAAACGCCACGCGCCCGGTGTCCAGGCCCAGTGCAACAGCCTGCTCGGCCACCCACGACAGGGCGTCTTCGCCGTCTTCCAGTGCTGTCGGGAAACGCTGTTCCGGCGCCAGTCTGTAGCCGACCGAGAGCACCGCGCACGGCGTACGCCGGCAAAATTCGCGGCACACACCGTCATGGGAATCGAGGCTGCCAACCACAAATCCACCGCCGTGGAAATACACCAGCAGCGGCAGCGGCGCAGGCTCACCGTGCGGGCGGTATAAACGCAGAGCCAGCGGCGCACCGTCGCGCGCGGTGGCGCTGATGGATTGCACGTCGAGATCCTCGGGCGCACTCCAGCGCAACTGCGCGGTGGTCTGCTCGAAGGTCTCGCGTGCCTGCGTCGGGGTCATTTGGTGCATGGCCGGCAGGCCCGCGTCCTGGCTGTCTTGAGCGAGGTCGAGAAAGGCTTCCAGATCAGGGTGTAATGACATCGTCAGAATCCTTGTGTCAGCAAAAAGGGGGCGCCTCGGCAGCGCCCCCCGGAAATAACCAACTGCGCGGCGATCAGCCCACGCGCGCCATGCAGTGCTCGATCAATGCTTCGAGCTCACGCTGAAAGTCCTGCATCAGCGCATCCATGGTGCCGGCCCGGTAACGCTGGCTGCTGTAAATGCAGCGCAACGCCAATTGGCCGTCGTACACCTGTCCGACAATTTCCAGCCAGTTGCCCAGGTTGGCCTTGAGGCTGTAGTTGTCGCCAGTCTCCTCCAGCGCCGGCACCAACAGCGCCTGCTCGTCGAAGCTCTGGTCGAACTGCCCGAGGTAGTTGAAGGTCACCCGTGCCTGCGGAAGATCAGCCAGTTGCCTGGACACCCCGGCTCCCGCCAGATGCCGCAACACGCCGTAGCCAATACCTTTGTTCGGCACCGCCGCCAACTGCGCCTGGACGTTGACAATCGAACGACCGATGTCATCGCTGTCCGGGCTGAGCCGTACCGGGAACATGCTGGTAAACCAGCCGAGGCTGCGGCTCAGGTCGATGGACTCGAACAGGTCTTCGCGACCATGCCCTTCCAGCAGAATCAGCGCCGACGGTTGTTGACTCCAGCGGCACAGCGCGCGACTGAGCGCCGACAGCAGCAGGTCGTTGATTTGCGTTCGGTAGACCGCCGGTGCCTGCTTGAGCAACTGCTCGGTGTGTTCGCGCGACAGCTTGAGCCGCGCCTGCGCCTGCTGGCGCACCTGATTTTTGCCACGCAGGTTGTCGCAAGGCAGGTCGACGCCGGGTTGATCCAGTTGCTCCAGCCAGTACGCCAGTTCCTGCTCGGCGATCTGCGGTGCCTGAGCCTGCAACGCCTCGGCAAATGAACGATAACTGCTGCTGCGAATCGGCAACTGTGGTTGCAGACCTTGCACGCACGCTTCATAAGCGACTTTCAAATCATCCAGCAAAATCCGCCAGGACACCGTGTCGACCACCAGGTGATGGATAACCACCAACAGTCGCGCCTGACCGTCCGGCAGGGCTACGTGCATCACCCGCCACACAGGCCCGTCATCCAGTTTCAGACTGCGCTGGGCGAGGTTGGCCAGCGCTTCGACCTGCTCGCTGTTCTCGGCTTCTCGGCGCCAGAGCAACGCTTCTTCCTGCCCGGGGGCGGTGCAATAGCGTTGCAGCCAGCGCCCGCCTTCTTGCGTGAAACGCAGGCGCAAGGAATCGTGGTGTTTTTCGATCCAGCCCAACGCTTGCTCAAGCGCTTGCAGATCGAGCGGCTGCCGCGCACTGAGCAACAATGACTGGTTGTAGTGGTGGGCTTCGGCCATGCCCTCGGCAAAGAACCACTCCTGAATCGGCAACAGATTGAACAAACCTTCACTCGCTACTTGCGTGAGGTCCGCCTGCGGTTGCTCACTGCCCTCCTTCGCCACGCCCTGTTCGACGATGCCGGCGATGGTCTGATAACGCATCAGATCGCGCAGCTTCAAATCCATCTGTAACGTCGGATGGTTCCTGACGCGGGAAATCACCTGCAAACTGAGGATCGAGTCGCCGCCCAGCTCAAAGAAGTTGTCGCTGATGCCTACCTGTTCGACCTGCAGCACCTGAGCCCAGATCTCAGCCAGCAGCGCTTCCTGCTGGTTGCGTGGCGCAACGTATTCATCGCTGGTGAAGTCGGGTTCCGGCAGCGCCTTGCGGTCGAGTTTGCCGTTGGGCGTGACCGGGAAAGCACTCAGGCAGACAATCTGTGCCGGCACCATGTACTCGGGCAGCGTGGCGCGCAGCCCGGCCTTGAGTTCATCGCCGATGTCCTCACCGGTTGGCGTCACCACGTAACCGATCAGTTGTTTGCCGGAAGCATTGTCGCGGGCGATAACCAGTGCATCGCTGACCCCTTCCAGTTGACGCAGACTGGCTTCGACTTCACCGAGCTCGATGCGGAATCCGCGCACCTTGACCTGATGGTCGATGCGTCCCACGTAATCGACCACGCCGTCCTGACGCAGGCGCACCAGATCTCCGCTGCGATACAGCCGCTCGCCGGCCGCGAACGGGTTGGGCACGAAGCGCTCGCAGGTCAGATCCGGTCGGCCGTGGTAGCCACGGGCGACCCCATAACCACCGATGTACAACTCGCCGGCAAAACCTGGCGGCAGCGGGTTCAGATCCTCGTCCAGCACATACAGCGAACGCGCGCCGACCGCACGGCCGATCGGCGCATAAGCCGCCTCGCAGTGCTGGCTGACAGGCACTTTCCACAGCATCGGCGTGACCACGGTTTCGGTCGGGCCATAACCATTGGTGAAGTACTCGGGACGCAGCGCTGCCTTAACCTGTTCGAAGGTCTGATCCGGCACGGCGTCGCCGCCAAAGCAGTAAATGCGTACGGGCGGCGGCGCAATGCCGCTGGCCGCTGCGTATTCCGCCAGTTGTTTGAGATAGGCCGGCGGGAAGCAGGCAATCGTCACGCCGTATTCGTGGAGCGCCGCGTAAGTCTGCTCCGGCGTCCACAGACAGCCGTCGCGGATGACCAGCCGACCACCGCTGTAAAGCGTACTCAACCAGCGCTCATGCGCGCCGTCGAAAGCAAACGACATGAAGTGCAGTTCACAACTGCTGCTGTCCATTTCGTACAGTTCGGCGATGGCCTGACAATGCATGCTCAGCGGCCCCTGCGTAACCGCGACGCCCTTCGGCCGGCCGGTCGAACCGGAGGTATAAACCAGATACGCCAGGCTTTGTTCCTGTGCGCGGCAGATCGGCGCGTGATCGGCGTAAAGGTTTGCATCGAGGTGGTCGATTTCCAGCCGCAGCAGCCCTTCGGGGACCGGCAGCGTGGCACGCAGGCTGCTCTGGGTCAGCAGCAACGCCATGCGTGAATCCTCGATCATGAACGCCAGACGCTCAGGCGGATAATCGATGTCCAGCGGCACATACGCCGCACCGCTCTTGAGCACGGCAAGGAAGCTGACAACCATTTCCAGCGAACGCGGCAGCGCTACGCCGATCACCACTTCCGGCCCCGCACCGTGCTCGATCAGGCAATGTGCCAGGCGGTTGGCGCGTTGTTCGAGTTCGGCGTAACTAAGGCTCAGCCCGGCGCATTGCAGCGCAGTGGCGTGCGGCTGCTGTTGCGCATGACGGCTGATCAGTTCCGGCAACAGCGCCGCTTGATGCGTGTGCGCAGGCTCGGCGCTCCAGGACTGGGCCGCTTGCCATTGCTCGATGCTCAGGCGCTGCAAATTACCGAGGCGCTCGTACGGCGCCGCCATCATCGCGGCGAGGGTGTTTTCCATGGTCTGGCGAATGCCTTCCACGGCCTCGGCGCTGAAATGGCTGCGCAGGTACAAATACTCGATCGACAGCTCGTCGCCGAGCATTACCGCCAGGTCCATCGGCACGTTGGTGACGCCGTGACCAATGGATTTGCCGAAGGTCAGATCGGTGTCGTTTTCCTCCTGCAGACGATCATCGATCGGGAAGTTTTCGAACACGATGATGCTGTCGAACAACCCTTGGCCACCGAGATTCGACCAGCGCTGCACATCGGCCAGCGGCGCCTGGGAATAGTCACGGATGTCGAGGTTGTAAGCCTGCACCTCGTTCAGCCAGTCAGCCAGACGCTGATCCGCCTGCGGCGTCTGGATGATCGGCAAGGTATTGATGAACAGGCCGAGCATGTTACCGACATTCGCCAAACCTTCCGGGCGCCCGGAAACCGTGGCACCGAAGGTCACCGTGCGCTGGCCGGTATAGCGCTGCAACAACAGCAGCCACGCGCCCTGGATCAACGTGTTCGGGGTAATGCGCAGGTCGCGGCAGAACTGCAACAGCCGCGCAGTCTGCTGCTGATCCCAATTGGAGTAGATCGCATCGTGGCCGCTGACATCGGCGGCGTGGCGCGGATGCAGCGCCTGACTCAACGCGGTCGGTTCGCTGACTGGCGCCAGACGCGCTTTCCAGAACAGCTCCTGCGCGTCCTGATCCTGCGCCTGTAGCCAGGCGATGAAATCGCGATAACGCCCGTTCTCGCCGCTGACCGTGCCCGTCGAGTAGTGCTGCAACACTTCGCCGAACAACCGCGAGCTGCTCCAGCCATCCATCAGAATGTGATGGCTGGTCCAGATCATCTGGTATTGCTCGTCGCTCAGACGCAGCAGGGTGATCCGCTGCAAGCGCGCATCGGCCAGATCGAAGCCGAGGGCACGGTCATTGCTGGCGAATTCGGCGATCAGCTCTTCGCTGCTATCCCGTTCACGCCAGTCGAGCACCTCCATCTGCAAGGGGGCGTGGCGATGCACCACTTGCAACGGTTTGGCCAGACCGTCCTGCCAATGGAAACTGGTACGCAGAATCGCTTGACGGACAATGACGAATTCCCACGCCTGGCGGAAGCGCTCCACGTCCAGGCCCTTGATCGGCAGGCTGACCTGTTGCATGTAAAGACTGCTGCCATTATCCGACAGCGTATGGAACAGCATGCCTTCCTGCATCGGCGACAGCGGATAAACATCCTCGATCATGTCGGCCGGTACCGGCAACGCATCGAGTTGCGCCTGATCCAGTTGGGCCAACGGATAGTCTGCAGGAGCGTCGCTCGCAGAATCTGCATGATCGACCGATACCACAGCAGCGAGTTTTTGCACGGTCTGCTGCTGGAACAGATCTTTCGGGGTAAACCGAATCCCCTGCTGACGGCCACGGCTGACCAGTTGAATCGAGATGATCGAATCGCCGCCCAAAGCGAAGAAGTTGTCGGTCACGCCGACCCGTTCGATCTTCAGAATGTCCTGCCAGACCTTGGCAAGTTGCTGTTCCAGCGGCGTCGACGGCGCCACATATTCACGCTGCGACTGGCTGACGTCCGGTGCAGGCAAGGCTTTGCGGTCGAGTTTGCCGTTGGGGGTCAGTGGCAACTGTTCGAGGAACAGCCATTGCGCGGGCACCATGTAATCCGGCAAATGCGCTTTCAACGAGGTCTGCAACGCTTCGCTCAAGTCATCCAGTTCGACGAGGCTCAGGCTGCAGTCGCTTGGCACCACATACGCCACCAGTTGCTGACCACTGTGGCCATCCACCGCCAGCACCACGCCCTCGCGGACACTCTCCTGTGCCAGCAGGCGGGCTTCGATTTCACCCAGCTCGATCCGGAAGCCACGCACCTTGACCTGATGGTCGATCCGACCGACGTATTCGAGCCGGCCATCATCCAGCAAACGCGTGAGGTCGCCGGTGCGGTACATACGCTCGCCGGTCGTCGACAGCGGGTTGGGCACGAAGCGCTCGGCAGTCAGTCCCGGGCGCAATAAATAGCCGCGCGTGATGCCGTCGCCGGCCAGATACAGCTCGGCGGCGATCCCGATCGGGGCCGCCTGCAACTGGCCATCGAGCACGTAGGCGGCGGTGTTGACCAGCGGCCGGCCGATGTTCGCCTGACCCGCCGCTTCGCGGCGCGTCCAGGTCGAATACGTGGTGTCTTCGGATGGCCCGTACAGGTCGTAGACATGCTCGACCGAGGTCTCGCGGTACAGCGTGTCGACGAGGCTCTGCTTGAGTGGCTCACCGGCCAGGTTGATGATGCGCACGCCGTGCGGAATCTGCCCGCTGCGTTGCAACGCGGCAATGGCCGAGGGCACGGTGTTGATCAACCGCACCTGATCGCGCTCCGCAAGGTCCGGCAACTCCAGGGCATTGCGCGCCATGACGATCGATCCGCCGCGCGCGAGGGTGACGAAAACCTCCCACACCGACAGGTCGAAGCAGACCGACGTCGACGCCAGCACACCTTGCAGATCCGCCGCGCTGTAGACCTCGGCAGACCAATGAATCAGCGCCTGCACGTTACGGTGCGCAATGGCCACACCTTTGGGTTTGCCGGTGGAACCGGAGGTGTAAATCACGTAGGCGAGATTGGCCGAGTCGCCCTGCGCGTCGAGGTTGTCGAGTGCCGCGTCGGCAAACGCCTTACCGCCCGCCTCGACCAACACCACCTGCGCGTCGGTCTGCGGCAATTGCGCCAGCAGCGACTGCTGGGTCAGCAGGACTTTCGCCTGACTGTCCCCAAGCATGTAAGCCACACGGTCGGCCGGGTAGTCCGGATCCAGCGGCACATAGGTGCCGCCCGCCTTGAGCACCGCCATCAGGGCGATCACCAGTTCGGCCGAGCGCGGCATCGCCACGCCCACGCGCACCTCGGCACCGACCCCCAGCGCCAGCAGATGGCGGGCCAACTGATTCGCGCGCTGGTTGAGTTCGGCGTAGCTCAGGGTCGCGCCGCCATGACTCAGGGCCAGTGCCTGTGGACGGCTGGCCACCTGCGCTTCGAAGCTTTGATGAATCAGGCGCTCGACCGGGTAGGCGCCATGGTTGGCGTTCCACTGCGCCAGCGTCGCGTGCTCGGCGGCAGACAGCAACCCGACCTCGCCCAAGCGCTGTTGCGGCGCATCGAGGAATTGCTGCAGGACTTCTCGCAGATGCGTGGCCAGCCCGACAATGCTGCACTCGGCAAACTGCTCGGTCAGATAGTTGAAGTCCAGACTCAAGGTTTCGCCGGCACCGGCAATCAGCGTCAGGCCGTAGTTGGTTTGCTCACGGTGCTCCAGACCGCCGAAGCGCAAGCCGCCAGGATTGGCTTCGAGGGTTTCCGAGACCGGATAGTTTTCAAACACCAGCAACGTGTCGAACAGCGCTTCGCCGCTGAGCTCGGCCAGACGCTGAATGTCCTGCAATGGCGTTTGCTCGAAGTCGCGCAGCAGCAGGTTCTGCTCCTGCACGCTGCGCACCCAGTCACCCACGCTGACTGTTGGCTGCGGGCTGGCAATCACCGGCAAGGTATTGATGAACAGGCCCAGTTGCTGTTCGATTCCCGGCAGATCCACCGGGCGCCCCGAAACGGTTGCACCGAAGGCGACCGTGGCCTGGCCGGTGTAACGCTGCAGGATCAGCAACCATGCGGCCTGCACCACGCTGTTGAGCGTGACTTGCTGTTGCCGCGAAAAACCGTTGAGCCGAGCAGTAAATGCCGCGTCGAACGTCAGGCGATGCACGCCCTTGCCCGCGCCCGCCAGGGTTTTGCCGTGGCAGGCCGAGGCCAGTCGGGTGGGCTCGCTGAGTTGCGCCAGTTGCCCGCGCCAGAATGCTTGCGCGGCCGCTTTGTCCTGGCGTTGCAGCCAGGCGAGGAAATCCCGGTAACGCCCTTGAGCGCCCGGCACCGGGTGTCCGGCGTAGTCCTGCAACACCTCGCCGAACATCCGCGAGTTGCTCCAGCCATCCATCAGGATGTGATGGCAGGTGAAGATCAGCCGATGGCGCTCATCCGCCGTGCGCAGCAGGCACAGACGCAGCAACGGTGGATTCTGCAGGTCGAAGCCGCGCGCCAGATCGGCTTGGGCACGCGCCTCCATGGCCGCCGCCAGATCCGGCTCGCCACGCAGATCCACTTCGGGCATTTCCAGCGGCAACTGGCGATGGATCACTTGCAGCGGCGCGTCGAGGCCATCGCGGCCCCAGATGAAACCGGCGCGCAGCACTTCGTGGCGATCCACCACGCGTTGCCAGGCTTGCTGGAAGCGCGCAACGTCGAGGCCTTCGATGTCCAGCAGCATTTGATAGACATACGCGCTGGCATCGGCGTCGTACAGACTGTGGAACAGAATGCCCTGCTGCATCGGCGCCAGCGGATAGATGTCCTCGATCCGGTGAGCGGCCACCGGCAAATTGTCCAGATGGGTTTGCGACAACCCGGCCAGCGGCACGTCGGACGGCGTCAGGCCGCCGCTCGGATGGTTCAGACAATGCTCGACCAATTCGGCCAGCGCCACTTCATAGGCACGCGCCAGCGCCTGGATCGTCGCGTCTTCAAAAACATCGGCGCTGTAGGTCCAGGTCAGGCTCAATTGCCCTTGATAAACCCGGCCATCAATCGTCAGCCAGTTGGCCATCGGTGCCCGTTCATCCTGACCGGCGCCCTTGTCTTCGGTGGCCGGCACCCACAAGGCATCGGCATCGAAATTATTGTCGAACTGGCCGAGGTAGTTGAACGTCACCTTCGGCTGCGCGGCACCACGCAACGCCGCTTGTGCCTCGCTGCTGCCCAGATAGCGCAGCAAGCCGTAGCCGATGCCCTTGTTCGGGATCGCCCGCAATTGCTCCTTGATACCCTTGATCGAGGCTTCGAAACCGGCGGCAGGCGTCAGGCGTACCGGAAACATGCTGGTAAACCAACCCACGGTGCGGCTCAGGTCGAGCTCATCGAACAGATCCTCGCGCCCGTGACCTTCGAGTTGCACCAGAGCGCTGTCAGACGCGGTCCACTCACACAACACCCGCGCCAGCGCGGTCAGCAACAGATCGTTGACCTGGGTGCGATACACCGCCGGCGCCTGTTGCAGCAGTTGGCGGGTGCGTTCGGCATCCAGACGCGTATCGACGCTGCGTTCGAAGCGATTGCTCAACTGGCCTTGCGGGTTGTCGACCGGCAGTTCGACCTGAGCGCCGCGCAACTGCCCGTGCCAGTAATCGAGTTCGGACTCCAACTGCGCGCTGCGCGCATGCGCTTGCAAACGCGCGCCCCAATCCTTGAACGCGGTGGTCTTGGCCGGCAGGCGCGGTGGCTGGCCGCTGGTCAGTTGTTGATAAACGCGTTGCAGATCTTCGAGCACGATGCGCCACGACACACCGTCGACCACCAGGTGATGGATCACCAGCAACAGACGCTGGCTGGCATCCGGCAAGTCGACCAGCACGGCGCGGATCAGCGGGCCGTTGGCCAGATCGAGGCTGCGTTGCAGTTCCTGACACAGCGCCGGCAACTCGGTGCTGTCTTGCAGAGTAACGCTGCGCAACAGCGTCTGGCTGTGCTCCAGCGCGGCATGCGCCTGTTGCCAGCCACCCGCGGTTTCGCGATAGCGCAGGCGCAAAGCGTCATGGTGACTTAGCAGATATTGCAGCGCCTGCTCCAGCGGTTCCGCCGCCAGCGGTGTGGCCGGGGTCAGCAGAATCGACTGGTTCCAGTGATGACGCGCGGGGATATCGCTGTGGAAAAAATACTGCTGGATCGGGGTCAGCACGGCGTCGCCGAACACCTCGCCCTGAGTTGCCAGCACCACGTCGCTCTGTTGCGCAACCGTGGCCAGGCGCTGCACGGTCTGATGCTGGAAGATGTCTTTGGGAGTAATGCGGATGCCTGCCTGACGGGCACGGCTGACCACTTGAATCGAAATGATCGAGTCACCGCCCAGCTCGAAGAAGTTGTCATTGAGGCCGACCCGCTCGACCTTCAACACGTCCTGCCAGAGCGCCGCCAGACGCTGTTCCAGCTCGTTGCGCGGTGCCGCATAGACTTCCTGCACCTGCGCGATTTCCGGATGCGGCAGTTGTTTGCGGTCCAGTTTGCCGTTGGCCGTCAGGGGCAGGCGCTCAAGGAATGCCCAACTGACCGGAACCATGTAATCCGGCAGAGTTTCGCGCAAATGCGCCTTGATCGAATCACGCAGTGCGCCCTGCCCTTCGGCTTCCAGCACCTCGCTCGCGACGATCCAGGTTGCCAGTTGCTGACCGCTGATACCGTCGACCGCCAGCACCACGGCTTCACGTACATCCGGGTGCTTGAGCAGTTGCGCCTCGATTTCCCCCAGTTCGATACGGAAACCGCGGATCTTCACTTGATGGTCGATCCGGCCGATGTACTCGATCACCCCGTCGCCACGCAGCCGCGCCAGGTCGCCGGTGCGGTACAGACGCTCGCCAGGCCGCGCGTTGAACGGATCGGGAACGAAGCGCGTAGCGCTCAAGCCGGCTTGATTCAGATAGCCCCGGGCGAGGCCGGCGCCGGCTATGTACAACTCGCCGATGCAGCCCTGCGGCACCAGATTCAGCGTGCTGTCGAGCAAGTACCACGACAGGTCGACAATCGGCTCACCGATCGGGCTGCTATGACTTTGCTCAAGGTCAGCCATGGACAGCGGACGATATGTCACGTGCACCGTGGTTTCAGTGATGCCGTACATGTTCACCAGCGTCGGAGCCCGGTCGCCGAAACGCTCGAACCACGGACGCAGGTTCTGCACTTCCAGCGCTTCGCCACCGAACACCACATAACGCAGCGCGTTGGCGCGCGACGATTCGCTGGCCACTTGCATCAAAGGCTTGAACGCGGAAGGCGTCTGATTCAGGACCGTGACGTTTTCATCGCACAGCAAATTGTAGAAATCGTCCGGGTTGCGGCTGACGTCGTGGGGCACGACAACCAGTTTGCCGCCGTACAGCAGCGCGCCAAAAATCTCCCACACCGAGAAATCGAAAGCGTAGGAATGGAACAGCGTCCAGCTGTCCTGCGGCCCGAAGCCGAACCAATGTTCGGTCGCGCTGAACAGTCGGATAACGTTGCTGTGCGGCAGCAGCGCACCTTTGGGTTTGCCGGTCGAACCCGAGGTGTAGATCACGTAGGCGAGGTTGTCAGGCGTGGTCAGGCAGACCGGGTTGGCGTTACTGCCCTGCTCCCCTGGCTGGCTCAGATCGACACAGGCCAGGCCCGGCGGCACCGGCAGTTGCGCCAACAGATGCCCTTGGGTCAACAACAATTCGATGCCGCTGTCTTCGATCATGAAGCGCAAACGGTCATCGGGATAACCCGGATCCAGCGGCACATACGCGCCACCCGCTTTGAGCACCGCAACAATCGCGATGATCATTTCCAGTGAGCGTTCGACGGCCACGCCGACCCGCACATCCGGGCCGACGCCGCGCGCGATCAACATATGTGCCCACTGGTTGGCCCGCCGATTCAGCTCGGCGTAGCTCAAGCACTGGCCGGCGAATGTCACCGCAGTCGCTTCGGGATGGCGTTCAGCCTGGGCTTCGATGACCTGTTGCAGGCACTGCTCGACGGGGTGCTCGACCCGCGTCGGATTCCACTGGCGCAGCAGCTGTTGCTGACCTGCCTCATTGATGATCGGCAACTGGCCGATGCGCGCTGTCGGCTGCTCGACAATCGCCTGCAACAACGCGACCCAGTGCTGCGCCAGGCGCTCGATGGTCGACGCGTCAAACAGATCGGTGGCGTACTTGAGCACGGCTTCGATGCCGTGCGCCTGTTCGGTGGTGTTGAGGGTCAGATCGAACTGCGCAGTCTGGCTTTGCCATTCCAGCGGCTCGATGCTCAGCCCGTTCAGGCGCGTCTCGACACTGCTGCGACGCTCCGCCTGATGATTGAACATGACCTGAAACAACGGGCTGTGGCTCAGGCTGCGGCCTGGCTCGAGTGCTTCGACCAGTTGCTCGAAAGGCAAGTCCTGATGCGCCTGAGCCTCTTGCGCGGCCTGCTTGACCTGACGCAGCAGATCGACAAACGGCGTCTGGCCGTCGACATCAGCCTTGAGCACCTGCGTGTTGACGAAGAAGCCGATCAAGCGCTCGATTTCCACCCGGCCACGGTTGGCCACCGGAACACCGACGCGGATGTCCGACTGACCGCTGTAACGGTGCAGCAGGGCCTGGAACGATGCCAGCAGCAACACGAACAGGGTGACGTTTTGCTGACGAGCAAACGCCTTCAAAGCGTTGCTCAGTTGCGCATCGAGAATCAGATTATGGCTGGCACCGGCGAAGCTCTGCTCGACGCTGCGCGGACGATCGAGCGGCAGTTCCAGCACTGGCTGTTCACCGCCGAGTTTGTCCTGCCAATAGGCCAGTTGCCGCGCTTGTTCGCCGGCCTCCATCCACTGGCGCTGCCACAGCGCATAGTCGGCATATTGAATCGGCAGCGCCGGCAGACCGGCGTCGTGGCCAAGGCTGAAACCGGCGTACAGCTGCACCAGTTCTTCGATCATCACCTGCAGCGACCAACCGTCAGAGACGATGTGGTGCAGGGTCAGGACCAGCACATGATCATTGGCGTTGACCTGCAGCAGTGCCGCGCGCAACAGCGGGCCGTGCTGCAGATCGAAAGTTTGCTGGCTCTGGGTCTGCACGAACGCCTGGATCGAGGCATCCGCATCATTCGCCAGCTGAGGATTCAGTTGATGGATATCGAGGGCAAACGATCCTGCGGGCAGGATCGTTTGCAGAGGTTGCTCGGTTTCTTGAGAAAACACCGTGCGCAAGGTTTCGTGACGGGCGATCAGCGCTTCGATACTGCGCTCCAGCGCATTCACGTCCAGCGGGCCCTGCAAACGCAGGGCCGTCGGAATGTTGTAGGCCGCGCTGTGCGGCGCCCATTGCCAGAGGAACCACTGGCGCTGCTGGGCGTAGGACAGCAGCAACGGCTCTTCAGCCGTGCGCTTGAAAACCGGGGCAATGTCAAAGAGGTTGACGCCTTTCTGCTTGAGCAGAACCGCCAGAGCCTTTCTTTGCTTAGCCGAAAGTTGTCCTACCGACTCGATTAACTCTTGCACGCGTTTTTCCCTCTCAAGAAATCAGTTTTTCCAGATCATCGAGGGATAGACGTTTGAGGGCCTCCAGGGATTTAGCCAATTCATCCTGAACGGGCGACATTTCGACGCGCAAGGCTTCGATCCGTTTGCAAAACGCTTGCAGGGTGTCGGCTTCGAACAGTTCCTTGAGCGGCACCTTGTCGCCCAGACGCTCCTTGATCCGCGTGACCACCAGCGTGGCCAGCAACGAGTGCCCGCCGAGCTGGAAGAAGTTGTCCGCCAGCCCCACGCGCTCGACCTCGAGCACTTCCTGCCAGACCGTCGCCACCTCCCACTGCAAGTCGGTCTGCGGCGCCTCGTACTGCTGCGTTGCTGGACTCTCGCCCAAGGCCATCAGCGCCTTGCGATCAAGCTTGCCGTTCGGAGTCAGCGGCACCGCCTCGATCAGATGCAGATGGCCCGGCACCATGTGCGCCGGCAATCGGCTGGCCAACGCTGCACGCAGGCGTTCGGCCAATAACACGCGATCACTCACCGGCTGCGCCGCCACGACGTAGCCATGCAGGTGTTTGCCTGCCGCGCCATCCTGCGCCAGAACCACCGCTTCGCGAACCTCGTCCTGCTCCAGCAACCGCGCTTCGATTTCGCTGAGCTCGATGCGGAAACCACGGATCTTCACCTGATGATCGGCCCGCCCGATGTACTCGATATTGCCGTCACGGCTCTGGCGCACCAGATCGCCGCTGCGGTATAGCCGTTCACCGTTGCTGGCGTACGGATTGGGTACAAAGCGCTCGGCAGTCAACGCGGCTTGCAGCAGATAGCCGCGCGTCACGCCGGCACCGCCCAGGTAAAGTTCAGCGGCGGCACCGGCTGGCAGCACTTGCAACTGACTGTCGAGCAGGTAAGCCACGGTGTTGTCCAGCGGTCGGCCAATGTTCGCCTGACCCTGCGCGGTACGCAGGGTAAAGGTCGAATACGTGGTGTCTTCCGATGGGCCGTACAGGTCGTAGACTTGCTGCACCGAGGTCGTCGCGTACAGCGTGTCCACCAGACTCTGCTTCAACGGTTCACCGGCAAGGTTGATCGTGGCCACCGAAGTCGGGATCTGCCCGGCCCGTTGCAACGCGGCAATCGCCGACGGCACCGTATTGATCAGCGTGACCCGCTCGCGCGCCGGCAGATCGGCCAGCGCGAGGGCGTTGTCGGCCAGCACCATGCAGCCACCGCAAGCCAGGGTGACGAAGATCTCCCAGACCGAAAGGTCGAAGCAGATCGAGGTCGAAGCCAGAACGCCGCGCAGTTGCTCGGCGCGGTACTGGCCAGCTGACCACTGAATCAGCGCCGAGAGGTTGGCGTGGCTGATCGCTACGCCCTTGGGCTTGCCGGTGGAACCCGAGGTGTAAATCACATACGCCAGATTCTGACCGCTGATACTTGCCACCGGCGCTGTCGACGGATACCCGGCCAGCCACTGCGCGCCCTCCTCGACCAACAGCACTTGAGCCTTCAGCCCCGACGGCAACATCGCCTGCGCGGCTGGCTCGGTCAGCAGCACGGCGGCGCGGCTGTCCTCAAGCATGTGCAACAAACGCTCCTGTGGATAATCCGGGTCGAGTGGCACGTAGGCACCGCCGGCCTTGAGAATCGCCAGCAGGCCGACCAGCATGTCCGGCGTGCGACGCATGCACACGCCGACCCGCACTTCCGGGCCGACACCCAGCGCTTGCAGCTTGTGCGCCAGTCGATTGGCTTGCAGATCGAGGCTGCGGTAGTCGATCTGCTGTTCGCCGAAAACAATGGCCGTAGCGTCCGCCTGCTGCTGCACCTGCGCCGCGATGTGTTCCAGCACGGTGCGCGAATCCGCCGCGCTGACCGGCGCCTGGCCCCAGTTGATCGCTTGCTGACGCTGCGGCTCTGCCAACAGTTGCAACGCACCCAACGGTTGCGTGGCATCGTCGAGGAACTGGACCAGCAGACCTTCAAGCTGCTGACTCAGACCAACGATGGTCGGTGCGTCGAAACAGCTTTGATCGTAACTGACCCCAAGGCTCAGCTCGCGACCGGTGACCGCCACCAGCGTCAGCGGGTAGTTGGTCTGCTCCTGACGGCGAATATCCGAGAACACCAGACCGGTGGCCGGCCCTTGCTCCAGCGCTTCGGCCATCGGGTAGTTTTCGAACACCAGAATGCTGTCGAACAACGCGCCCGCACCCAGCCCGCCCCAACGCTGAATATCGTACAGCGGCGTGTGCTCGTGCTCGCGCAGTGCCAGATTGAGACCCTGCACCTGTTGCAACCAGTGCTCGACCGCAAGCTCGGCGGACGGCGCCGCGACCACCGGCAAGGTGTTGATGAACAGGCCGATCTGCTGCTCCACGCCAGGCAAATCGGTCGGCCGGCCGGCGACGGTCGCGCCGAACGCCACGCAGTCCTGACCGGTGTAACGCTGCAACAGCACCAGCCACGCCGCTTGCACCAACGTGTTGAGCGTGACTTTCTGCTCGCGGGCGAAACGGTTCAACTCAGACGTCAGCGCTGCGCTAAACACGTGCTGGTGATCGGCATAACCGCTTGCGCCGCCGACCTGCATCGGCAAGGCACTGGCCAGGCGCGTCGGTTCTTCGAGATCAATCAGTGCCTGGGTCCAGAACTGCCGACTGGCTGCCTGATCGCGCTGACCGAGCCATTCAATGTAATCGCGATAACGTCCCTGAGCGGTGGCCGGCGTGATACCGGCATAGCGTTGCAGGACTTCGCCGAACAACTGCGAAGTACTCCAGCCATCCATAAGAATGTGGTGACAGGTGTAGATCAGGTGATAACCGACGTCATCGCTACGCACCAGCGACACCCGCAACAGCGGCGCGCCGGTCAAGTCAAAGCCGTTGGCCAGATCGTCATTGGCCAGCTGTGTCAGCGCCGTATCGAGATCGCTGCGGCCGCGCCAGTCGTGGACACTCCACGGCATCTGCACGGTGTTGCGCACCACTTGCACTGGCGCCGCCGCATCGCTCGGCCAGACAAACGCGGTGCGCAAAATGTCATGGGCTTCGAGCGTCTGCTGCCAGGCCTGACGGAAGCGCTCAGGCTGCAAATGCTGCACATCGACGCGCAATTGATTGGTGTACGCCGGGCTGTCGGGGTCGTTGAGGCTGTGGAACAAGATGCCTTGCTGCATCGGCGACAATGGGTACACGTCAGTGATGTCGCGTGCCGCTATCGGCAGTGCCGAAAGCTGCGCCTGAGTCAGGCTCACCAGATTGAAATCGGACGGCGTGACAGCCGCTTCGCCACTGTCGCAGCAATGCTCGATCAGACGTTCCAGTTCAGCGCGATAAGCATCGGCCAGCGCCTGCACCGTGTCGGCGCGGTACATGCCCGCGCCGAACGTCCAGGTCAATTCCAGCTCGCCGCCGTACACCTGACCGTCAATGCTCAACCAGTTACCCAGCGGCGCCGCAGCATCCTGAGTATCCCCGGCGCTCTCGGCCGCCGGCACGAACAACGCACCGTCGGCCGCGCTGAATGCGCCGTCGAACTGCCCCAGATAGTTGAAGGTCACCCGTGGCGGCGCCAATTCGCGCAACTCTTCGGCGCCGGTCAGGTAGCGCAGCACGCCGTAACCAATGCCTTTGCCCGGCACGGCGCGCAGTTGCTCCTTGATCGCGCACAGCGAGGCGCCAGGCGCGGCCGCCGGCGTCAGACGCACCGGGAACAAGCTGCTGAACCAGCCCACCGTGCGGCTCAGATCGACGTCGTCGAACAGGTCTTCACGGCCATGCCCTTCGAGCTGGATCAGCACCGAAGGCTGCTGGCTCCAGTCGCACAGCACCCGCGCCAGCGCTGTCAGCAACAGGTCGTTGATCTGGGTGCGGTAAGCGGCCGGGGCGACTTTGAGCAACTTGTGCGTGCAGGCCTGACTCAAGCGCGAACTGACGCGGGCGGCGTGCGCGCGGGTTTGCAGGTCCACGGCGAAATCACGCGGCAACTCGGCGTGGTCCGCGCTCAGGGTTTGCAGCCAATACTCACGTTCGCCACCCGGCACATCACTCTGCCCGTAGCGGTGCAGGTGTTCGGCCCAGCTCTGCAGCGAACTGCTTTTGCCCGGCAAGGCAAGCGCCCTGCCCGCTGCGAGCGTGCGGTATGCCAGTTGCAAGTCTTCCAGCAGGATGCGCCAGGACACGCCGTCGACCACCAGATGATGAATGACCAGCAGCAAGCGCTGTTCGCCGTCCGGCAGCGTCGCCAGCACCGCGCGCAATAATCGGCCTTGTTGCAGATCAAGACTGCGCTGGGCTTCGTTGGCCAGCGCGCTCAGTTGGGCGCTGTCCTGAAGCTCGCGTACCCACAACAGCTCGGGGTCACGCTGACTCTCAAACGCAGCCTGCCAGCTCGCACCGGATAGCTGGAAGTTCAGGGACAACGCGTCGTGGTGTTCGATCACGGCCAACAGCGCCGCGTGCAAATGCCCGGCATCCAGCACGCTCTGCGGCTGCAACAGGACCGACTGGTTCCAGTGCTGACGCTGCGCAATCGGCGTTTCAAAAAAGCGTGCCTGAATCGGCAGCAACGGCAGATTGCCGCTGACTTTCTGCGCCACAGCAGCCGCCGACGGTTTGGCCTCAATCAACTTGGCGACTGCAGCCAATTGGCCGACGGTCTGTTTCTCGAACAATTGCTTGGGGCTGAGCTTGATGCCCTGGCGCTTGGCCCGGGCGATGATTTGCAGGCTCAGAATCGAATCGCCGCCGAGCTCGAAGAAGTTATCCGTGCTGCCCACGCGCTCAAGCTTGAGCACGTCGGCCCAGATCGCTGCGAGTTTTTCCTCCACCTCGCCGACCGGCGCCACGAAACGCTGGGTCACCACGCCCGGCACCGGCAAGGCGCGCTTGTCCAGCTTGCCGTTGGCGGTCAGCGGCAGTTGTTCGAGCAGCACGAGCTGCGCCGGCACCATGTAATCCGGCAGACAGGCTTGCAGTTGCTCGCGCAGGCTTTCGGCCTTGAGCGCCACACCCGGCGCCGGCACGATCCACGCCAGCAGTTGCAGACGCGCCGGATCGTCATCCAGTGGCAGCGCGAGCACTGCCGCTTCGCTGACGCCCTCCAGCCCGAGCAACACGCGCGCGACTTCCGCCGGCTCCACGCGATACCCGCGAACCTTGACCTGATCGTCGGCGCGGCCGATGAATTCCAGCGCCTGCTGGCGATTGCGCCGCACCCGATCACCGCTGCGATAGACCCGCGCACCGGCGCTACCGTAAGGGTCCGGCACGAAGCGCTCGGCGGTCAGGCCCGGCTGGCCCAGATAACCCAGCGCGACGCTGGCGCCGCCGATGTACAACTCGCCCGCGACCTGATCGGCCACGCTGTTCAGTACGTCGTCGAGCACATACACATGCGCCCCCGTCAATGGCGTGCCGACTGGCACACTGCGGGCATCCGCCGGCAACCCGCCGACGTCATGCGCCAGCACGCCGACCGTGGTTTCGCTCGGGCCGTAATGGTTGATGATCCGGCAACCCGGTTTCAGTTGCTGCACCCGCGCCACCAACGCTGGCGGACAGGCCTCGCCACCGACGATCAGTACCTGCCCGGGCAAAACATCGGCTGGCCGCGACGCCTGCAACAACGCCGCCAGATGCCCCGGAACAATTTTCAGCATGCCCACCCGATGCTCGGCCATGTACTCGGCAAAACGGTCCGGATCAAAACCCAGTTCCTCCGGCAACACGTGCAACAATCGACCGGAGCACAACGCCCCGAACAGCACGGTGAAGCCCAGATCCGCCGCGATGGTCGAGACCAGCGCCATGCTGGCGTCGGCTGCCGGTTCGAGACGTTCGAGCACCCCGCGCACATAACTGCCGAGCGCACCATGGCTGACCAGCACGCCCTTCGGTTGGCCGGTGGAACCGGAGGTATGAATCACATAAGCCGGCGACTGTGCCGACGCGCTCAAGTCAGGCGCAGATGACGGCTGCTGATGCCATTGCTGCGCATCGAACACCACGCCCTGACAATTGGCGACCGCCAGTTGCTCAACTCGCGCATCGCCCGCGGCGCAGAGCAATACGCCAGCCTTGGCGCTGGTCACCATCTGCTGCAAACGCGCGGTCGGTGCCTTGACGTCCAGCGGCATATACACCGCACCGGCCTTGAAGATCCCGAGTACGCACGTCAGCCAGTCCAGCGAGCGCTCCATCAGCACCGCCACCGGCTGACCGTCGCTGACACCCAGCGCCCGTAAATGCTGTGCGAGGCGATTGGCCGCCTGATCCAGCGCCTGAAAACTCACACTCGCGTTGAGGTCGCGGGCTGCCAATGCATCCGGTTGCCGCGCGACTTCACGCGCCCAGTGCTGCAATACCGACAATGCCGGCGCGCAAGGTGCGGCCAGTGCGCTCGGCACAACGGTGGCTACGCTGTGCAACGGAGCCTGCGGCGCTTTCAGCAGCTCACCCAGCAATTCGAGCAAGGCCGGAACAAAGCCCTCGACGGTCGAGTGCCGGTAGAGGTCGCTGGCGTAGGTCATCTGCCCGTGAATCAGCGCGCCGTCGTCGGTGATGTCGAGTGCCAGATCGAAATGCGTGCCGTCTTTGGCCAGCGGATATTCCGCCACGCTCAGGCCCGGCAGCGCCATCGCACGCTGCTTCTGCATGCCGACGTTCTGGTTGAACTTGGCCTGAAACAACGGGTTGTGCCCCAGCGTGCGCTCGGCCACCAACTCGTCCACCAGTTGCTCGAACGGCAGCTCCTGATGCGCCTGGGCGCCAAACGCGGCTTCACGCACTTTGGCCAGCAAATCCTCGAAGCTGCCGCGCTCATCCACCTCGCAGCGCAGCACTTGCGTGTTGACGAAGAAGCCGATCAGCCCCTCGACCTCGGCGCGCCCACGGTTGGCGTTGGGCACGCCGACACGAATGTCACGCTGCCCGGCCTGACGCGACAGGAACAGCGAGAACCCGGCCAGCACCAGCATGAACAGACTGATGCCCTGCGCGCGGGCGAACCCGTGGAGCTGGCGCGACAGTTCGGCACCGAAGTCGAAGCTCAGCGTCTGGCCTTCGAAGCTTTGCGTCAGTGGTCGGGTAAAGTCCGGCGCGACTTCCAGCAGCGGGTGTTCCTCGCCCAGTTGCTGACGCCAGTAATCCAGTTGACGCTCACCCTCGCCGGCCTCCAGCCAGCGTCGTTGCCAGATGGCGTAGTCGGCGTATTGCAAGGCCAGCGCGGGGAGTTGCGGCTCGCGCTCAAGACTGAAAGCCTGATAGCACTGCACGAATTCCTTGACCATCACGTCCATCGACCAGCCGTCGGAGACGATGTGATGCATGCTCACCACCAGCACGAATTCGTCGTCGGCCAGGCAAAACAGGCTGGCACGCAGCAACGGACCGTGGCGCAGATCGAACGGCTGCGCCGTGACTGCCTGCACCTGTTGCGCCAACACCGCTTCGCGATCCTCGGCAGCAACATCCGATAAATCGATCCGCGCCAGCGGTACGCTCTGTTGGTCAAGCAGCACCTGATGCGGCTGATCGCCGTCGGTATGGAACACTGTGCGCAGCACTTCATGACGCGCCACCAGATGATCGAACGAGCGGCTCAGCGCCGACTCATCCAGCCGCCCTTTCAAGCGCAGGCCGGCAGCCATGTTGTACGCCGCGTTTTGCGGCTCGAGCTGCCAGAGAAACAGCAGCCGCTGCTGAGCGAACGACAACGGGATCTGCGCGCAATCGTGACGACTGACCGGCAAAGGCAGCAGGCTGAAATCCTTGCCCTCTGCGCGCAGTCTGGCCAGAAACAGCCGACGCTGTTCAAGCGGCAAGCCGACGAATCTCTTAGCGATGCGCTCCGCCATAGTGCCGTTCATACTTCTTCTCCTTCCAAAGCATTCATGAACAGATCCATATCGGACCAGTCGTCATCCGTTGCATGTTCAGCCAACTGCGCCACCGCCTCGGCCAGATCGCCGAGCAGCGGTTTTTCAAACAGATTGCGCAGCGGCAACACCACGCCCAGTTGCACCTTGATCCGGCCGATCACCTGAGCCGCAAGCAGCGAGTGTCCGCCAAGCTCGAAAAAGTGGTCGTCCAGACCGACTCGCTCGACCTGCAACACATCCATCCAGATCTGCGCCACGCATTGCTCGACTGCCGATTGCGGGGCGCGGTAATCAACCTGCAATTGCGCTGCATCCGGCGCTGGCAAGGCCTTGCGATCGAGCTTGCCGCTCGGCGTCAGGGGTAATTGCGCCAACAGCAGCAAATGCCCCGGCACCATGTAGTCCGGCAGACTGACTTGCAGCGCCGTCCTCACTTGCTGGCGGAACGCAGCCTGGCTGGTACCGCTGGCGAGGATCGCTGGCTCGGCCACCAGATACCCCACCAATTGCACGCTGCCGTTGAGCGGCAAGGCCAGCACCACGGCTTCGCGGACGCCGGGGCACTGCTGCAGGCGCGCTTCGATCTCACCCAACTCAATGCGGAAACCGCGAATTTTCACCTGATGATCCACCCGCCCGATGTACTCCACCGCACCATCGGCGCGCACCCGCGCCCGGTCACCGGTGCGGTACAGACGCTCACCGTTGGCGAACGGGTCGGCTATGAAGCGTTCGGCGCTGAGCTGCGGTTGCCGGTGGTAACCGCGCGCCAGGCCCGGCCCGCCGATGTACAGCTCGCCCACCGCGCCTTGCGGCAGCAGGTTCAAGTGATCGTCCAGCACATACAGACGGCGCGCATCCAGACCATGGCCGATCGGAATACCGCGCCACGACACCGCTTGCGCGGTCAGTGCCGAACAATCGTGAATCGTCGACACGACCGTGGCCTCGGTTGGCCCATAGGTATTGAGCAGGCGCACATGACCGAGGCCGGCCAGTTGCCAGAGCCGCAGACCGTCGACCGCCATCGCCTCACCGCCGACATGAATCTGACGCAAGGCGCCGAAATCGGCCGGTGGGTTGGCGGCGTATTCCTGCACCAGCCAATACCAGTACGCGGCCGGCAAGTCGGCCAGAGTGATGCGCTGATCGATGATCACCTGATGCAGCGTCGCGCTGTCCCACAGCCGCGCGTCGCGCAGCACCACGCAGGCACCGTGGCACAGCGGCGGGAAGAACTGCTCGACGAAACCGTCGAAACTGCTGGTGGCGAACTGCAACACCCGATCACCTTCACGCAGATCGCTGTAGTCGATGGCGCGGGCGATGAATTCGCTCAGCGCGCCGTGACTGACCGCCACGCCTTTGGGGCGCCCGGTCGAGCCGGAGGTGTAGATCACATACGCGAGGTTCTGCGGCTCGACCAGGTCTGGCAGATTGTCCGTGGCCGCGCTCTCGGGCAGGCGATCCAGGCAGAGCGTCTGTACCCCTTCGAGCGTCGGCAGATCGGCAAGGGTTTGACTGTCGGTCAGCAGCAGCTTCAGGCCGCTGTCATCGAGCACATGACGCAGGCGCTCGCTCGGGGTTTGCGGGTCCAGCGGCACATAAGCGCCGCCGGCCTTGAGCACGGCGAGCAACGCCACAGCCAGTTCCAGCGAGCGCCCCAGCGCCACGCCGACCAGCACGTCCGGACCGACACCCTGGCCGCGCAGTTGATGGGCCAGACGATTGCTGCGGCGGTTCAGCTCGGCATACGTCAGCGCCGGTGACGGTTCACTCGCGAGGACCACCGCCGAGGCCTCGGGGGTGCGTGCCACCTGTGCTTCAAACAATGCCTGCACGCTGGCCAGTCGCGGCGCCGGCGCAGTGTTGTGGATCAACCCCTCACGCTCGGCGGCGTCCAGCATCGACACCTCGCCGATCAGCTGTTGCGGATCACGGCACACTGACGCCAGCACGTTGCGCCAGTGCCCGGCCAATGCGGCAATGGTTGATTCGTCGAAAATATCGGTGGCGTAGGTGAACGCGGCGAACAGCTGCTCGCCTTCCTCGCGGGTGTCGAGCATCAGGTCGCTGGTGGCTGCGTGCTGACGGCCACTGCCGGCCAATTGTTGCTCGGTCAGATAGCCGACCTGCAACCCTGATTCGAGCTGCGCCTGCTGCAGGTCGGTAACCAGCGGCTGATGATTGAACATCACCTGGAACAGCGGGTTATGGCTCTGGCTGCGGGCCGGTTGCAGTGCTTCGATCAAGGCGTCGAAGGGTAGATCCTGATGGGCCTGAGCGCCCAGCGCGGACTGGCGCAGGCTGTGCAACAGCTCGGTGAACGGTGTTTGCGCCGTGACTTCACTGCGCAGGATTTGCGTGTTGACGAAAAAGCCGATCAAGCCTTCGGTTTCACTGCGGGTGCGGTTGGCGATCAGGCCGCCGACGCGAATGTCGGTCTGGCCACTGTAGCGATGCAGCAAGGTCTTGAACGCGGCCAGCAGCACCACGAACAGGGTCACGCCCGAACGCTGCGCGAGGCTTTTTAGCGCCTGACGCAGATTGGCGTCGATCACTGTTTCCAGACGCGCGCCACGGTGGCTGGCCTGCGCCGGATAGGCGCGATCCGTGGGCAGCTCAAGCACTGGATGCTCTTCGCCCAACTGGCTGCGCCAGTAATCGAGCTGACGATCACGCTCGCCGGCTTCCAGCCAACTGCGCTGCCACAGCGCGTAATCACGATAATGCACGCTCAGCTCCGGCAATTGCGCCTGGCGCCCCGCGACCAGCGCATCGTAGGTGCGCATGAATTCATCTATGAGAATGTTCATCGACCAGCCGTCGGCAATGATGTGGTGCAACGTCAGCAGCAGCACATGCTCCTGATCCGCCAGCCGCAACAGCCGCAGGCTGAGCAACGGGCCGTGTTGCAGATCGAAGGCTTGCGTGGCCTCGGCCATCATGTGCTGTTGCGCGAGCGGCCAACGCTGATCTTCAGGCACAGCGCGCAGATCGGTCACGCTCAGCTGCAGTGGCGCAGGTTCGGCTACGCGCTGAAAGGCGCGCTCGCCGTCCTCACCGAATGTCGTGCGCAGGCACTCGTGCCGCGCCGCCAGCAGGCTGAACGCCTGCTCCAGCGCCTCGGGCTGCAACGGGCCATTCAGGCGCACCGCCATCGGCAGATTGTAGGCCGCGCTTTGCGGGTCCATTTGCCAGAGAAACCACATCCGCTGCTGTGCATACGACAGGCCATCACGCTCGGCGGACCCGACGCAGGCAGTCATGGGCAGTTGCGCAAAATTGATCCCTTCACGGGCCATGCCGGCGAGAAACAAACGGCGTTTGTCCTGCGGCAATTCGATAAAGCGACGGGCGAGTTTCTGTGCGTCTGCGGCATTCATGCATTGAGTCCTTGCTGATCGGCGGCGTGACCGGGAGACCCGGCCGTATCAACAAGAACGAATGACAAACCCGATGATTTAGCGGTGCCAGGCAATACCCGGCAGACGGCCGTCAGGTGCGCCGCACAAACGCCGAAGCCGGTACACGACCGGCTTCGGTAAAACCCCGCCCACAATCGAGGCGGCGGCTCAGCGCACGTCTTGCGAGTGCCCTTCGGCCATCGCGACGATGACTTTACGCGGCCCTTCGAACGGCGCACGGGCATGCGCCGACAACATGTTGTCGAGCATCAGCACATCGCCTGCCTGCCACGGGAAACTGATCGCGCAGTCGTCGAGCACCGCGCGAATCTGCGCGAGCACCTCATCCTCGATTGGCGAGCCATCGCCGTAATACACGTTACGCGGCAGGTCCTCTTCGTCGACGATGTCCAGCAGGCTTTCGCGCACTTCTGCCTGCAAATTGGAGATGTGGAACAGGTGCGCCTGGTTGAACCAGACCATGTCCCCGGTGACCGGGTGCCGGGCCACGGCCTGACAGGTCTGGCGGGTGCGCAGCTCACCGTCATCCTTCCACTCGCAGACAATGCCGTGCGCCTGACAATAGGCCTCGACCTCAGCCTGATCCTCGGTGTTGAACACATCTTCCCAGGCCACATCCAGCCCGTTGCCGAAGTTGCGCACGTACATCAGACCTTTGTTGACGAAGCGCTCGCGGATCGCTTGCGGGATCCGGCGATACACTTCGCGACTGTCGGCAATCGGCGTCTCGCCGCCCGACTTCGCGGCGATCATGCTGTAGAACCAGATCTTCATCGGCCAGTCCCGCGAGTAGGCCTGCTCGTTGTGCAGCGGAATACTCTGGTGCGCCGGGTATTCAGTGGAGGTGTAAACGCCTTGGGTGACGTTGGTACGCGGGGTGGAACCAAACTCGTAGTTCAACAGCGGATGACCGAAGCTGGCGGCAAACTGGCGGAACGCTTCGGCGCCATCCAGGCGGAAACCGCGAAACAATACGCCACCGTCGCGCAGCAAATGCTCATCGACCAGTTCCTTCAACTCATCGAACACCGCCAGCAGCTCGGTGTCCGGCTCGCTCGCCTCCACCAACAGTGGCAAACGACCCCGTTGCGGCAACAACGGGCGGACAGAAAATCGCTCAGCAACAGGCATGACTGGTCTCCTCAAAACACTCGATAGGTGCACCGCGCGTTAATACGCCGGCGTCGCCGACTGCGCATGGCGCCGGTGATGGACTTCCAGTTGGCTCTTGATGGTCTTGATCACCCGGGCTTCATGTTCATGAATGAAGAAGTGGCCGCCGGTCATCATGTCCACCGAGAAACTGCCGAGGGTCTCTTTGCTCCAGCCGATCAGTTGTTCGGTGGTCGCGCGATCTTCCTTGCCGCCCAGCACATGCACCGGGCAGTTGAGCAACGGCCGCTGCACCGGGCTGAAGCGCCCGCACATCATGAAATCGGCGCGCAGCACCGGCAGCGTCAGACTCATCAGTTCCTGGTTGGCCAGCACTTCTTCGCTGGTGCCCTGAAAGGTGCGTAGCTGTTCGATCAATTCCTCGTCGCTGCGGGCCTCGGAAAAACCTCGGTCATAGTCGCTGCGCATGCTCGGGGCAGCCGTGCCGGAAGCGAACAGCGCCACCGGCTCCGGCGCGCCGAGATCGCGAAAGGCGTGCGCCAGTTCACAGGCGAGCAGCGCGCCCAGGCTATGCCCGAACAGTGCGTAGGGCGCCTGCAACGAAGGTTTATGCTCTTTTGCCAATTGCCGGGCCAGGGCCCGCATGTCGATCTGCAGGGGTTCGTCATAGCGCGCGCCGCGCCCCGGCAATTCCACCGGTTGCAAGTGCAACCACGACGGCAGATGACGCCGCCAGCGGCTGTAGACCATGGCGCTGGCGCCCGAATAGGGCAGGCACAGCAGTGTCAGCTTTGTCACCGCGTTTACCTCAATGGAGTTATCTGTAAAAGAGAACGTATGAGGTATGAGCGGAATTAGTCTGCGGACAGATCACTTCAAGTGGCGAAAGCTCTGCACCGCAGAGCCAAGCACCACCGCGCCCGCGCCAATCGCCAGCCAGAATCCGCTGCGCGCACCGAACGCATCCACCAGCCAGCCGGACCCCGCCGCGCCGACCGCCACGCCGATGCTCAGGCCGGTTACCAGCCAGGTCAGGCCTTCGGTGAGTTTGGCCGGCGGCACGATGCGTTCGATCAACGCCATCGCCACAATCAGCGTCGGCGAGAAGAACAGCCCGGCGATGAACACTGCCAGTGACAACCCCAGAATGTTGGTGGCCAACAATAGCGGCAGCGTCGTCACCGCCGTCGCCACGCCGCCGTAGAGGAACAAACGCGGCAGCGGCAATTTCGAACGCATCGCACCAAACGCGATCCCGGCCATGCACGAGCCGATAGCGTAAACCGACAACACAATGCTCGCCGCTGCCGGTTGCCCTTGGTGCTGGGCAAACGCAACGCTGACCACATCCACCACGCCAACAATCACGCCCATGGCGATCATCAACAGCAACAGCCATTGCACATCCGTCGAACGAATGATCGAACCCTGATGCTGCAATTCGTGCGGATGCACCGGCGGCTCGCTGCTGCGCTGCGCGACAAACGCTGTGACGCCAATCGCCAGCATCACCAGTGCCGCCAACGGCCCGGCCTCGGGAAACGCCACCACGCACAATCCGACTGACAGCGGTGGGCCGACGATAAAGCACACTTCGTCGAGCACCGATTCCAGCGCATAAGCGGTCTGCAATTGCGGCTGCCCGCGATAGATTTCGGTCCAGCGCGCTCGAACCATCGCCGACATGCTCGGCATGCACCCGGCCAGCGCCGCGCAGATAAACAGGGTCCAGGTCGGCGCCTGCAAACGCGTGCACAGCAGCAACATCAACAGCGCCCCGCCACCGACCAACGCCGACACCGGCAACACACGGCCCTGCCCGAAACGATCAACCAGGCGCGACACCTGCGGCGCGCAAAACGCTGTGGACAAGGCAAACGTCGCCGCTACCGCACCGGCCAGTCCATAGCCGCCATGCAATTGCGCGAGCATGGTGATCAGGCCGATGCCGGTCATGGAAATCGGCATGCGCGCGATCATTCCGGCCAGCACAAAAGCGCGGGCGCCGGGGGCGTTGAACAGTTCGCGGTACGGGTTTGCCATGGTTGCTGCCTCATCAAGGGCCGCCAAGTTGCCATAAAGGTTGGTGGGCCGGGAAGCGTGGAATTGTTGGTGGAGTGTGAAGGTCATTTAATCTTCGAGCTGAACTCTCACAGCAAGCAATCGGTCAGCTAAATAAGTCCTCAATCCAGGCGCCTCTCGCATGCACATTTCCCTCGCCGGTCAGGTGGCACTCATCACCGGCGCCAGTTCCGGCATCGGCCACGGCGCCGCCAAAGCACTGGCCGCCGCTGGCGCTGCCGTGGTCATCAACTACAACCGTCAGGCTGAACCGGCGCAGGAACTCGCGCGGCAGATCATCGCCGCTGGCGGTCAGGCGCTGGCGATTGGCGCCGATGTATCCAAGGAAGACCAGGTCGAACGGCTGTTCCAGCAAACCCTGGACGCCTTCGGCACACTGGACATCCTGATCGCCAATTCCGGTATGCAAAAGGACGCCGCCGCGGTCGATATGAGCCTCGACGACTGGAACCAGGTGATCGGCGTCAACCTCACCGGTCAGTTCCTCTGCGCCCGCGCCGCGCTGCGCATCTTCAACCGTCAGGGCGTGCGCGCAGGCGTGTCGCGTGCGGCCGGCAAGATCATCCACATGAGCTCGGTGCACCAACGCATTCCGTGGGCCGGGCATGTTAATTACGCGGCATCCAAGGGTGGCGTTGACCAGTTGATGCAGACCCTGGCGCAGGAAGTCAGCCATCAGCGCATCCGCATCAACGGCATTGCGCCGGGGGCGATCCGCACGGCTATCAACAAGGAAGCGACCGAGGGCGATGCTGCCGAGGCACTGCTCAAATTGATTCCCTATGGCCGCATCGGCGATGTCGAAGACGTGGCCAACGCCGTGGTGTTTCTCGCCAGCGATGCCTCCGATTACATCGTCGGCACCACGCTGTTCATCGACGGCGGCATGAGCCTCTATCCGGAGTTCCGTGGCAATGGCTGAGCATCAATCCGAACGACAAAGCCCGATTGATGCCCACGGCATCATCGGCGACATGCGCAGTGCTGCGCTGGTCAACGACAAGGGCAGCGTGGACTTTTTCTGCTGGCCGGAATTCGACAGCCCGTCGATCTTCTGCTCGCTGCTGGACAGCCCCGACGCAGGGATTTTTCAACTCGCCCCGGACTTGCCCGACGCACGCCGCGAACAGATTTACCTGCCCGACACCAACGTTTTGCTAACCCGTTGGTTGAGTGAGCAGGCGGTGGTGGAAATCACCGATCTGCTGCCCATCGGCGACAACGACGACGCCCTGCCGCTGCTGATGCGCAGGGTTCGCGTAGTCAGTGGCGAGGCGACTTTTCATATGCGCTGCGCAGTGCGGCATGACTATGCCCGCGCGCAGACTCAGGCGCAGATGGACGAACGCGATGTGACGTTCAGCGCTGCTGATCAGCCGACCCTGCGCTTGGCCTCGGATCAGCCGATGCACGTTGACGCACAAGCGGCGGTCGCGCAATTCACCCTCACGCAAGATCAGACTGCCGCGTTCATGCTCGGCGCCAGTGACGATCCGCGCTTCGCTGAAGGTGCCGGAGAACTGTGTATCGAGCGCACGCTGAAATTCTGGCGCGACTGGATTGGTCAATCGATCTATCGCGGACGCTGGCGCGAAATGGTCAACCGCTCGGCACTGGCCTTGAAGCTGCTGACCTCGCGCAAGCACGGCGCGATCCTCGCCGCCGCGACCTTCGGCCTGCCGGAAACCCCCGGCGGCGAACGCAACTGGGATTACCGCTACACGTGGATTCGCGACGCCTCGTTCACCGTGTACGCATTCCTGCGTTTGGGTTTTGTCGCCGAAGCCAATGACTACATGCGCTGGTTGCGCGGGCGGGTCAGCGATTGCTGCGGCAAACCGATGAAGCTGAATATCCTGTACGCCATCGACGGCCGCCAGGAATTACCGGAAACCGAACTCAGCCATTTCTCCGGGCATGGCGGTGCGAAACCGGTGCGCATCGGCAATGGTGCGTACGACCAGATCCAGCTGGATATCTTCGGCGAACTGATGGATGCGGTGTATCTGGTCAACAAGTACGGCGATGCGATTTCCCACGAGGGCTGGAAACATGTCGGCGAAGTGGTCGATCAAGTCTGTGAGACCTGGAACACCAAAGATGTAGGCATTTGGGAAATGCGCGGTGAGCAACATCATTTCCTGCATTCGCGGCTGATGTGCTGGGTGGCGCTGGATCGAGCGATTCGCCTCGCCTCGAAACGCTCGCTGCCAGCGCCATTTGAACGTTGGGACGCGACACGTCAGGCGATCTACAGCGACATTTGGGACAACTTCTGGGACGAACAACGCGGACATTTTGTCCAGTACAAGGGCGGCACCGCCCTCGATGGTTCGATGCTGTTGATGCCGCTGGTGCGTTTTGTCAGTGCCAAGGATCCGCGCTGGCTGGCGACGCTGGCGGCCATCGAAAAAACGCTGGTGCGTGACGGCATGGTTTACCGCTATCGCAACGAAGAAGCCGGCATCGACGGTTTGGCCGGCACTGAAGGCGCGTTTGCTGCGTGTTCATTCTGGTACGTCGAGTGCCTGGCCCGCGCCGGACAGGTGGAGAAAGCGCACCTTGAGTTCGAACAACTGCTGCGCTACGCCAACCCGCTGGGGCTGTATGCCGAGGAATTCGACAGTCGCGGGCGACATCTGGGCAACACGCCGCAAGCCCTGACACATCTGGCGCTGATCAGCGCGGCAAGCTTCCTCGATCGCAAGCTGAGTGGGGAAAAGAACGTCTGGCAGCCGTAAAACTCGTCACAGGCTGTCGGATATTTCCCATGCACTTCTGAAAATGTAGGACTAAAACTTACAAAGAAAGCGGTGCCCCAACCCCCTGTGGCGAGGGGATTTATCCCCGTTGGGCTGCGCAGCAGCCCCATTCCATCCCCCCCGCATTCCTCCAGAAGTACCGAATCGCCTGGGTTTGCGACTGCTGCGCAGCCGAGCGGGAGCAAGCTCCCTCGCCACAGATTGCACCCGGCGACGGACTACTTCTACTCAACAACCGGTTAACTATCCTCCTGCGCAACTCGCACTCACACCCCGAAATACCTTGTTGCCAGCTGTTACATCCCCCCCTACCATCCACCGCAACGGGCACAGCGGAGCTGTCCAATAAAACCCGATTCAAGGAACCAGAATGACCCAGCGCATCCACCGTGAAATCGCCGCGCCCCTGCGCACCGGCCTCAGCCGCACCCAGCTATGGGAAGCCGCCGACAAAGGCCTGATCAAATGCTGGGAAATCGGCCGCCAGCGCGCCACCCGCTTCCCCGACCTCGCCCAACGCTGCCTCGCCAATGAACTGCCAGTCCTCGGCTGGAAAGGCGGAGCCAGCCGCAGCCTGAAGAAAAACGAAAAATATGGCTCGCTGAAATATCTGGCGCAGTGGCAGGGATTGCGTGGGGAAGATCTGGATATTGATCTGAGCGTGGAGCGTGCGTTGACGTGCTCGCGGACCAAGATGGTGGTGACGTTTACGCCGGATCGCAGCAAGTATTTGAATCAAGTGGCGGAAGTTGAGGCTTAGGCACTCACCGAAAACCGCTCCCGATACGCCTGCGGCGTCACGCCAATCGCCCTGAGAAAACTGCGGCGCAAGGTTTCTTCGCTGCCGAAACCACAATTCACCGCGACTCGCTTGACCGGCAACCCGGTATCGCTGAGCAACCGCCGTGCGGTTTCGACGCGGATCAGTTCGATGGCGCGCGCCGGGGTTTGGCCGGTGTCGGCGCGGTAGTGGCGTACGAAACTGCGTTCGCTCATGCCGGCCTGTTCGGCGAGGGTCGGGATGCCCAGGTCGCGGGTGAGGTTTTCGGCGATCCAGGCGTGCAGTGCGTCGAAACGATTGCCGTGTTTTTGCAGTGACAGGGTCACGCTGAATTGCGATTGCCCGCCCGGGCGTTTGAGGAACACCACCAGTTGCCGGGCGACGTCGAGGGCCATGTCGCGGCCGAGGTCGTCTTCGACCATGGCCAACGCGAGGTCGATGCCGGCGGTGACGCCTGCCGAAGTCCAGACCGGGCCGTCGTTGATGAAGATCGGGTTGGGTTCGACGTGCAATTGCGGATGCTGCTTGGCCAGTTGTTCGCAGCGGGTCCAATGCGTGACGACGCGCCGGCCATCGAGCCAGCCGCTCGCCGCGAGTAGAAATGCCCCAGTGCAGACCGACGAGACGCGCCGACATTTTCCCGCGTGATCGCGCACCCAATTCACTAACTGCGCATCTTCGGCGGCGGCATACACGCCCCAGCCGCCGGAGATGATCAGGGTGTCGCTGGACTCCAGCGGCAACGGTTCGGCCAACAGCGCCAGCCCCGCCGAAGACATCACCGCCCCGCCGCCGCTGGCGATCACTGTCGGCGCATAGGGTGCGGGCGAACCCTGCTGGCGGGCGATGTCATTGGCGGTGGCGAACACCTGCAACGGCCCGGTGACGTCGAGCAGCTGAACGTTGGCAAACGCGAGTACGTGGATGGTTTCAGGCATTTGGCGTAATTCGTGGGGTGATTGGCGTATACGCCAGACGCTACGCGCCTAGAGTGAAGCCGTCCACCCCACTCTTGAGAAAAACGCCATGACTTTGCAGATCGGTTTTCTGTTGTTTCCGCAGGTACAGCAACTCGACCTCACCGGCCCGTATGACGTGCTGGCCTCGTTGCCGGACGTGCAGGTGCATCTGATCTGGAAAGACCTGGTGCCGGTCACTGCCAGCACCGGCCTGGTGTTGAAACCGACGACCACGTTCGAGGATTGTCCGGATCTGGATGTGATCTGCATCCCCGGCGGTGGCGGGGTCGGGCCGTTGATGGAGGATGAGCAGACGCTGAACTTCATCCGCACTCAAGCGGCGCAGGCGCGTTATGTGACGTCGGTGTGCACCGGTTCGCTGGTGCTTGGCGCGGCGGGTTTGCTGCAAGGCAAACGGGCGACTACGCACTGGGCTTATCACGACCTGCTGCCGACCTTGGGCGCCATCGCGGTGAAGGATCGGGTGGTGCGAGACGGCAATCTGTTTACCGGTGGCGGGATTACCGCAGGGATTGATTTTGCGCTGGTGCTGGCGCAGGAACTGGTCGGTGCCGACACGGCGCAACTGGTGCAGCTGCAACTGGAATATGCGCCGGCGCCGCCGTTTGCGGCCGGTAGCCCGGAGACTGCGCCGAGTGCGGTTGTCGATGAGGCGCGCAAGCGTGCGGCGCCTTCGTTGAAGTTGCGTACGGAAATTACCGCGCGGGCTGCGGCAAGATTGAATTTGCACTAATCCCATAGCCAAACACAAAACCCTGTGGGAGCTGCGGTGCGACGATTCGACTTGCCAGCGATAGCGGTGGATCAGTCGATAAAGATGTTGGCTGTGCAGCCGCCATCGCTGGCAAGCCAGCTCCCACAGGTGATTGCGTCGACCACAGGTTTCTATGTGTCCCGGTTTTCCGGTTCACCTTTGCTTGTCCCCTCGTCCTCAGCCGTGTAGAAAGCCTGTCCACCAAAAATGTGTACAAGGATTCTTCATGACCTCCCTGCCATGGCTCTCACTCGCCCTGCTCAGCCTCGGCTACGCACTGGCATTGAGTTTCGGCCAACTCGGCTGGCTCGCGCTGATCTCCATAGCGCTGCTGTTATTCGCCGGATACGCCGTGCGTCAACAAACCGTACCGTTCGCGCGATATCTCGGCCATGGCCTGTTCATCGTGCTGGCGGTGGCGCTGGCCATGCATTGGCTACCCGGTTTCTACAACGGTCGCGTCATCGAACCACAGCGTCTCACCGACAATGCCGTGCGCTTTTCGATGCACCTGAATCAGGACAAACCGCTGCTGGGTTTCTGGCTGTTGCTGGTCTGCCCATGGATCGTCGCGCGGCGGTCTTTGCGGATGACGGTGTACGCGACGGCAATGGGCCTGGCCTTGAGCGCCATCCTCGCCTTGGGCGGCGCGCTGTTGCTGGGCGTAATCGTTTGGGCGCCGAAGTGGCCGGATCAGGCGTGGCTGTGGGTATTGAACAATCTGCTGCTGGTGACACTGGTCGAGGAAGCGCTGTTTCGCGGCTATATACAAGGCGGCCTCAGCCGACGTTTCAAGCACCTGCCTTATGGCGAAAATCTTGCGCTGCTGCTGGCGTCCCTGTTGTTCGGTCTGGCGCATATCGGCGCAGGCTGGACTTGGGTGTTGTTGGCGACGCTGGCGGGTGTCGGCTATGGTCTGGCCTACCGTTTCGGCGGACTCGGTGCGGCGATCCTCACCCATTTCGGCCTGAACCTGCTGCATTTCGGACTGTTCACCTATCCGATGCTTGCCGGCTGAAGCAAGCCGCGTTTTGCGACGCGGTACTTATTACTGAAAGAAAAATTCAATAATTTCCCGAGGCCGCCGACAACCTTTCAAAGCCTTGCGGATTGAAAAACCATGCGTAACAACCAGCCTATTACACAACGCGAACGGACTTTCCCGGCTCAGCAACGGTTGATCTCCACAACCGACGCCAAGGGCGTGATCACCTACTGCAACGACGCTTTCGTCGAGATCAGCGGGTTTTCGCGTGAGGAACTGATCCGTGCGCCGCACAACCTGGTTCGTCACCCAGACGTCCCGGCTGCGGTGTTTTCGCACATGTGGGGCACATTGAAACAAGGCTTGCCATGGATGGGCATTGTCAAGAATCGCTGCAAGACCGGTGACCATTATTGGGTTAACGCCTATGTAACACCGGTATTCGAAGGCAATCAGGTGGTCGGTTACGAGTCGGTGCGGGTCAAACCCACTGCCGAACAGATCCGCCGTGCCGAAGCGCTCTACCAACGCATCAACCAGGGCAAGTCGGCGATTCCTTCGAGCGACAAATGGCTGCCGGTGGTTCAGGACTGGCTGCCGTTCATTCTGGTCAGCCAACTGAGCTTCATGATCGGCGCCACGCTCAACTCGCAGTGGGGCTTTGCCCTCGCCGCCGGCCTGTCGGTGCCGCTCGGCCTGCTGGGCCTGCAATGGCAACAGCGTGGCCTCAAGCGCCTGTTGCGTCTGGCTGAACAGACCACGTCCGACCCGTTGATCGCGCAGATGTACACCGACAGCCGTGGCTCTCAGGCACGTCTGGAGATGGCGATCCTCAGCCAGGAAGCACGCCTGAAAACCTGCCTGACCCGTCTGCAGGACACCGCCGAACACCTGACCGATCAGGCCAAGCAGTCCGACCGACTGGCGCACAGCAGCTCGACCGGTCTGGAGCGTCAGCGCGTGGAAACCGAACAGGTCGCCACCGCCGTCAACCAGATGGCCGCGACCACGCAGGAAGTCGCCAGCCACGTGCAGCGCACCGCCGACGCCACTCAGGAAGCCAATCGCCTGACCGGTCGCGGTCGTGACATCGCCGGCGAAACCCGCGAAGCCATTCAGCGCCTGTCCGTCGTCGTCGGCGAAACCGGCCTGACCGTGACCCAACTGGCCAAGGACAGCGACGAAATCGGCGGCGTGGTCGACGTGATCAAAGGCATCGCCGACCAGACCAACCTGCTGGCCCTCAACGCCGCCATCGAAGCGGCTCGCGCCGGCGAAATGGGCCGTGGTTTTGCCGTAGTCGCCGACGAAGTCCGCCAACTGGCACAACGCACCAGCGAATCGACCGGGCAGATCCACGCCCTGATCGCCAAGCTGCAGCAAACCGCTTCAAGTGCCGTACAAACCATGGAAGCCGGGCATCGCCAGGCCGAAGAAGGCGTTGCGCGGGTTCTGGAAGCGGATCAGGCACTGGTCGGCATCAGCGAAGCGGTGGCCAACATCACCGACATGACCACCCAGATCGCCGCTGCGACCGAAGAGCAAAGTGCTGTCGCTGAAGAGATCAGCCGCAACATCAGCAACATCTCGCAACTGGCGGACCAGACCTCGGAACAGGCGCAGAACTCGGCGCTGCTGAGTGAGGAGCTGACGAAGACGGCTAATACGCAGTATTCGTTGGTGGAGCGGTTTAACCGCTGATTGGTTGAGGGGGAACGAAAAAACCCGGATGGCGTGAGCTGTCCGGGTTTTTTGTTGGGGATTTCTGCGTGACTACAAATCGGTGCGCCATGCCCTACAACCACGCCAGAATCCGCCGACTGGTGCACTTTGCGGATGGGCTCTATCGTTTGCCGGTAGAAACTCAATCCCTTAAGCTGGTCAGCATGAATACATCTCCTTTGGAGGCTCCGATGGCCACCACCAGAAAGATCGACAAACCGGTTAAAAAGGTCGTTCGCGATGAACTGACCTTTCTTGATGTCCGGCAAGCCGCGCGTGATGGGCAGAAAGCGTTCGATAAATATGTGATCACTGGCAGGCTACCAATTACAAAGTAGCCATAGATGCCCGCCGTCAAAATCTCTGCGCTTTTTGAACAAATCAATAAATGGAAAAACTTCGCCGCACATTTTTACAACTACAAAGTGTGCGGTGAACTGCCCGCTATTTTCGGGCGAGACGAACGACTCGACCTCGGCGATATGCATCACATCCACTTGGCCAGCACTCAGACGATTCAGGCGCGGTGGGCAAAAATAGACCGCCAGTATTACCGCACCGCTCTGGTTGACGATCCTGACAACGACTTTTGGCTTATCTACGCCTATGACGCTTTTAGGGATGAATACCTTTTACTGACGATCACTGGCCCGGATGCCCATAACCGGAGTGAGTGGGGTTCATATCTGCGTACGGTGCATTGCGAGATTGTTGAGCCATGGATCGTGGGTAAAAACCTCTATCCGGATTTCGATGACCTTTGATCCACATTAAAAAAAACCGGAAGCCAAAAGCTTCCGGTTTTTTTGTATCGTTTATTCCCTAGGCACAACGTTATCCAGCACTTGGTTCACAGCCAACTCCCCCAACATCACTACCTGCGCGATCCCCAACAGCGTGTTGCGGTTAGGCCCCTCCAGCAACCCGGCAAAATCACCGAGCATGACCGTGACAGAAGCCAACGATTCGCAGGCATTCACCAGTAACGACTCAGTGTCAGCTTGCGGGTTGACCATGAACATCACGCTGGGCGTGTAGGGCGTGGCCATGATTCTGGCGGTGGGCGCTGTCGTGAGCATCAGTTGATACCCCCGGCTTGCGGGATGCGCTGGTTATCCAGCACGCGATTGGCCAGCAGTTCGCTAAGCATGATTACCTGCTGCAACACCAGCATCGCTTTGCGCTGTGAAGGATCAATCGTACTGGCGATGTCGCGGGCCATGTCCGTGGCGGACGACAGCGTTTCGCATGCTTCGACGAGTAGGGTTTCGTCGTCCACCGTGGGATTGACCAGGAAGATTCGGCCGGGCTTGCGCGAAGGTTTGGATGTCTTGTGGGTGGCAGGGTCGAGGTAGTGATTGATCGCTCGCTCGGTTGCCGTTTTCATGTTTTCGGCTTCGAGTTCGGGGTCGTAGGGGATTGGATCGGTGTGCGGAGGATTGGGCGTGGCTTTGAACATTGACGTAACTCCAGTTTCGAATATTAGGAGCCATCACCCTCGCTACCAAACGAAGGGTGGTGGCCATACGCGGGTTGGTAGACCGGTCGAAACGGGAAACCCGGCGCTCACGAATGAGCCCCACGTATGTCCACCATAAAAATCTGAGCCCCTAATAAGGGACTGCATACGGTGACGCCATACGACTGTTCCGAAGCGGGCTACCAAACCCGATCACTGTTTTTCAGTGACAGGGAAACGATATAGCCCGCCCCAAAGCCGCACAAGCCGGCGGATTCTGGCGTACGCGTAGGCAACGGCGCAAGGTGTTGTAGCCTTTATGGAGTAACGGTTCGTGTAAGTTAAACGCACTAGGCGAGTTGTGTTTATTGCTTGCGGTAATGGAGGGGTGACGGTTGGTTGGCTTTCAATTTCTAACAGTCGAAAGTTGTGTTTGTATGTGAAATCCATCCCCCTCACCCCAGCCCTCTCCCCCAAGGGGGCGAGGGGGAAAGGGAGCCGATCTTCATGCCTTTCAAAATCTGAGTTCGACTCGGTATTTCACGTCGGCGTAACTTTCAAGATCACCTCGGTCAGTCCCCTCTCCCTCTGGGAGAGGGCTAGGGTGAGGGCTGGCCCTGAAGGAACACAGATAGCGGCCTTACCGCAGTCACCAAATCCGCACAGGTTGATTGTGTTCATTTGCTGGGGAAACTGGTCGGCTATCAGGCCGCCATCGCTGGCAAGCCAGCTCCCACAGGTATTACATGCAGTCTGCAAGAGATTGGTCGGCTCGTAGGCTGGCTCCCACAGAAAACGAAAGCAGCTCGCATCCACTCTCACCACTCAACACGATGAGCGTTAGCTCGAGTACCGCTTTTGATCTTGATCCACGGGCGACGTCGGCAGGCTGAGTGGAGGGGTTCATTCGGGGTGGGAGCGCAGCGACCGTTTGGCGCAGCCAAACACATCGAGAGGAGGTGCAGCGCAGCAAACCGGAGGCGATGCCCCCGGATGAACCCCGGAGCGAAGGAACCCCGAGCCCCAGCGAGCGGGCCGAACGTTGGGGCAAGCCTTTTTTTGCTTACTTTTTTGAGGCGTTTGTCAAAAAAGTGAGTCGCCGTCAGGGCGAAACCCTAAGTGGCCGTTGCCGCAGCAACGGATATGCACACAGATCGAAAAATGTGTCGCGTTCAAGATCTACCCCCTCACCCCAGCCCTCTCCCCCAAGGGGGCGAGGGGAAAGGGAGCAGATCTCCGTGCGGTTCAAAATCTTGGTGACCCCTTGAGGAACTCAGCAACTTTCTGCGCGGCGCTAGCCAAATGCTGCTCATGCGTAAACCCGGAAACCTTGAGCGGCTTCAAATCATGATCCCCCGCCCCCAACCAAAACACCTCAATTTCCGGCGATAACGAATAACCTTCAACCGCCTCGCGATTACCCAGTGCATCCCGCTCCCCCTGCACAATCAACGTCCGCGTCTTCAAACCAGCCAAATGCTCAACCCGAGGCTTCTCCGGTTTCCCAACCGCATAAAACGGATACCCCAGACACACCAACGCATCAGCGCCAAGCTCATCGGCAAGCAAACTCGCCATCCGCCCCCCCATCGACTTCCCGCCAACCGCCAAAACCCCAGCGACATGAAGTCGCACCAAGCCAAACACCTCACGCCAGCACTCAAGCAATTTCGCAGCAGGATTCGGCGGTCGCTTGACCCCATCAACCCGCCGCTGCGCCATATACGGAAACTCAAACCGCAACACATTCACCCCAAGCCCGGCAAGGCGCCCAGCCATATCCGTCATCCACTCGCTGTCCATCGGCGCACCCGCCCCATGCGCGAGGATCAAAGTCGCCGAAGCCTCCCCACTGGCGGCATCCCAAAGCCACCCATGATCACGTACACACTGCGCCCATTGATCCCCGTCAATACTGGCCTTGTGCTGTTTGTCCATGCTTGCCTCGCTTTTAGTCTGCCTATAACTCCAGACGAAGGATTCGCGGCGTTTTTGCGCGCGCTCACTTCGGCTGAACCGTGGATGGGGAACCATGAACACTTCTATCAGTACCGCCTACAACTACAAGGTGGTCCGCCAATTCGCCATTATGACGGTGGTGTGGGGCATCGTCGGCATGGGGCTCGGGGTTTTTCTCGCGGCTCAATTGGTCTGGCCCGAGCTTAACTTCGATCTGCCGTGGACCAGTTTCGGCCGCCTGCGCCCATTGCACACCAACGCGGTGATCTTCGCGTTCGGCGGCTGCGCGCTGTTCGCCAGTTCGTTCTACTCGGTGCAACGCACCTGCCAGACCCAACTGTTTGCGCCGAAAATCGCCGCGTTCACGTTCTGGGGCTGGCAGGTGGTTATTCTGTTGGCGGCGATCAGCCTGCCGCTGGGTTACACCAGTTCCAAGGAATACGCCGAGCTGGAATGGCCGATCGACATTCTGATCACCATCGTCTGGGTCGCCTACGCCATCGTGTTCTTTGGCACGATCATGCAGCGCAAGACCAAGCACATTTATGTCGGCAACTGGTTCTTCGGTGCGTTCATCATCACCGTGGCGATTCTGCATATCGTCAATAACCTGGAAATCCCGGTCAGCTTCACCAAGTCCTACTCGCTGTACTCCGGCGCCACCGACGCGATGGTGCAGTGGTGGTACGGGCACAACGCCGTAGGATTTTTCCTCACCGCCGGCTTCCTCGGGATGATGTATTACTTCGTGCCGAAACAGGCCGAGCGTCCGGTGTATTCCTATCGCCTGTCGATCGTGCACTTCTGGGCACTGATCACGCTGTACATCTGGGCCGGCCCGCACCACTTGCACTACACCGCGCTGCCGGACTGGGCGCAGTCGCTGGGCATGGTCATGTCGCTGGTGCTGCTGGCACCGAGCTGGGGCGGGATGATCAACGGCATGATGACGCTCTCGGGCGCCTGGCATAAGTTGCGCAGCGACCCGATCCTGCGCTTCCTCGTGGTGTCGCTGGCGTTCTATGGCATGTCGACCTTCGAAGGTCCGATGATGGCCATCAAGACCGTCAACGCCCTCTCCCACTACACCGACTGGACCATCGGCCACGTGCACGCCGGTGCGCTGGGCTGGGTGGCGATGATTTCCATCGGCGCGCTGTACCACATGATCCCGAAAATCTTCGGCCGTGAGCAGATGCACAGCATCGGCCTGATCAACGCGCACTTCTGGCTCGCGACCATCGGCACCGTGCTCTACATCGCCTCGATGTGGGTCAACGGCATCGCCCAGGGCCTGATGTGGCGCGCAGTCAACGAGGACGGCACGCTGACCTATTCCTTCGTCGAAACCCTGGTGGCCAGCCACCCGGGCTTCGTCGTGCGGCTGGTGGGCGGTGCGATCTTCCTCAGCGGCATGTTCCTGATGGCTTACAACACCTGGCGCACCGTGCGGGCCTCGCAGCCTGCTGACGTCGCCGCTGCCGCGCAGATGGCCTGAGGAGTCCGCCATGAAACACGAAACGATTGAAAAGAACGTCGGCCTGTTGATGCTGTTGATGGTGCTCGCCGTGAGCATCGGCGGCCTGACGCAGATTGTCCCGCTGTTCTTCCAGGACGTAACCAATAAACCGGTGGAAGGCATGAAGCCCTACACCGCGCTGCAACTGGAAGGTCGCGACATCTATATCCGCGAAGGCTGCGTACAGTGCCACTCGCAGATGATCCGGCCGTTTCGCGCCGAAACCGAACGTTACGGGCACTACTCGGTGGCGGGCGAAAGCGTCTGGGATCACCCGTTCCTCTGGGGTTCCAAGCGCACCGGGCCGGATCTGGCACGGGTTGGCGCACGCTACTCGGATGACTGGCACCGCGCGCATTTGTACAACCCGCGCAACGTCGTACCGGAATCGAAGATGCCGGCCTACCCATGGCTGGTCACGCAAGCGGTCGACAGCAGCCACACCGAAACCAAGCTCAAGGTCATGCGCACCCTCGGCGTGCCGTACACCGACGACGACATCAGCGGCGCGGTCGCCAGCCTCAAGGGCAAGACCGAAATGGACGCCCTCGTCTCCTATCTGCAAGTGCTCGGCACTGCGATCAAGAGCAAGAGGTGATCACGATGGTCTTTGAAATGAGCGCAGGACTGATTCGTGGTTTAGGCACGGTCGTGGTGTTCGTGGCCTTCGTCGGCTTGACCCTCTGGGTGTTCAACGGCAAGCGCAATCCGGAATTCGCCGAAGCGCGCCTGCTGCCATTCGCCGACGAACCGCAACTCGCCCCAAATCCAGCATCTGAAGAAACAAGGAGTACCCGGTCATGACCACCTTCTGGAGTACGTGGATCTGCGTACTGACCATCGGCAGCCTGATCGGCCTGACCTGGCTGCTGGTCGGCACCCGTCGGGGCGAGACCAAGGGCAGCGTCGACCAGACCATGGGCCACAGCTTCGACGGCATCGAGGAGTACGACAACCCGCTGCCGCAGTGGTGGTTCATGCTGTTCGCCGGCACGCTGGTGTTTTCCGTCGGTTATCTGATTCTGTATCCGGGCCTGGGCAACTGGAAAGGCATCCTGCCCGGCTACGAGGACGGCTGGACCGGCGTTCACGAGTGGGAAAAGGAAATGAACAAGGCTGACGCCAAGTTCGGGCCGATCTTCGCCAAGTTCGCCGCGATGCCGCTGGAAGAAGTGGCCAAGGATCCGCAGGCACTGAAAATGGGTGGCCGTCTGTTCGCCTCCAACTGTTCGGTGTGCCACGGTTCCGATGCCAAGGGCGCGTTCGGCTTCCCTAACCTCGCCGACAGCGACTGGCGCTGGGGCGGCGACGCCGACACTATCAAGACCACCATCATGGGTGGGCGGATGGCGGCGATGCCGGCCTGGGGTGAAGCCTTGGGCGAAGCAGGTGTGAAGAACGTTGCCGCATTCGTGCGTCACGAACTGGCCGGTCTGCCGCTGGCGGCGGACAACAAGGCGGATCTGCAAGCCGGTCAGCAAGCGTTCAGCACCATGTGTGTCGCCTGTCACGGCGCTAACGGTCAGGGCACTGCAGCGATGGGCGCGCCGAACCTGACGCATCCGGCGGGATTCATTTATGGCACCAGCCTGACGCAACTCGAGCAGACCATTCGGCACGGTCGTCAGGGCCACATGCCAGCGCAGAACGAGTTGCTGGGCAACGATAAAGTACAATTGCTCGCCGCTTATGTGTACAGCCTGTCACATGGATTGAATACAGATAATCTGCAAGTTGAAACCAATAAAGACTGAAGCGTAGCATCCGACTGCCGCATTCTTTTGGATGCGGCAGTTCCCTGCCTCTTTGCGACCCATTGTCGCACCCCCTCTAAACCCCGCCTTTCGAATCCCCGGATTCGGGTCTAAGCTTGCTCGAGGCGAACTGGCGCGTGCCGGTTCCGGGTCAAGCTTGCGCGATGTGTTCGACCAATCATATGAGCAACTGGCCGCAAAGGCAGGTAGATACCGGCTGTCGTGCCAACTGCCATCGGTCGCCCGATCCGGGCTTTTCAACACACGTAGTTACAAGTGACCTGAACCCTTCGCTTTTTTCGTTCGCTGCGACATTTTGTCCGAGGCCAATTTTGACCTTACGCGGCGTATGGAAAGGCCGCAGAATCAGCGCTGGAAAGCATTGACCCAGGTCATGGCGCGTTGCAATGCCCCCCTGCTCTCTGCATACTTGCGACCGATTTTAATCCTAATAAAATACCCAAACCGTGGAACCTTAGAATGAGCACAGCAATCAGTCCGACTGCTTATAACTATAAGGTAGTCCGCCAGTTCGCCATCATGACGGTGGTCTGGGGGATCCTTGGCATGGGGCTCGGTGTCTTCATCGCCTCGCAACTGGTCTGGCCGGAGTTGAACTTCGGTTTGCCATGGACGAGCTTTGGACGCCTGCGCCCGTTGCACACAAACCTGGTGATTTTTGCCTTCGGTGGCTGTGCACTGTTTGCCACTTCCTACTATGTCGTGCAGCGAACCTGCCAGACGCGACTGATTTCCGACAGCCTCGCGGCCTTCACCTTCTGGGGCTGGCAAGCGGTTATTGTCGGCGCGATCATTACCTTGCCGCTGGGTTACACCACCACCAAGGAATACGCGGAACTGGAATGGCCGATCGCCATTTTGCTGGCCATTGTCTGGGTCACCTACGGTCTGGTGTTCTTCGGCACCATCACCAAGCGCAAAACCAAGCACATCTATGTGGGTAACTGGTTCTACGGCGCATTCATCGTCGTGACCGCGATGCTGCACATCGTCAACCACGCGTCCCTGCCGGTGAATCTGTTCAAGTCGTACTCGGCCTACTCGGGCGCGACCGACGCGATGATCCAGTGGTGGTACGGCCACAACGCCGTGGGTTTCTTCCTGACCACCGGCTTCCTCGGGATGATGTACTACTTCGTGCCGAAACAGGCCGAACGTCCGATCTACTCCTATCGCCTGTCGATCGTGCACTTCTGGGCGCTGATCACCCTGTACATCTGGGCCGGCCCGCACCACCTGCACTACACCGCGCTGCCGGATTGGGCACAATCGCTGGGCATGGCGATGTCGATCATTCTGCTGGCGCCGAGCTGGGGCGGCATGATCAACGGCATGATGACCCTGTCGGGCGCGTGGCATAAATTGCGCACCGACCCGATCCTGCGCTTCCTCGTGGTTTCGCTGGCGTTCTACGGCATGTCGACCTTCGAAGGGCCGATGATGGCGATCAAGACCGTCAACTCGCTCTCGCACTACACCGACTGGACCATCGGCCACGTACACGCCGGCGCTTTGGGTTGGGTAGCGATGATCTCGATCGGCGCGATCTACCACATGATCCCGAAACTGTTCGGCCGCGCGCAGATGCACAGCGTCGGTCTGATCAACGCGCACTTCTGGCTCGCGACCATCGGTACCGTGCTGTACATCGCCTCGATGTGGGTCAACGGCATCACCCAAGGCCTGATGTGGCGTGCAATCAACGATGACGGCACCCTCACCTACTCGTTCGTCGAAGCGCTGCAAGCCAGCCATCCGGGCTTCATCGTCCGCGCTTTGGGCGGTGCGTTCTTCGCCAGCGGCATGCTGCTGATGGCTTACAACGTGTACCGCACCGTTCGCGCCTCGGATCCGGTGGAAGCCGAAGCCGCCGCCAAGATTGCTGTAGTTGGAGCTCACTGATGAAGCATGAAGCAGTCGAGAAGAACATTGGCCTGCTGGCCTTCTTCATGGTCATCGCCGTCAGCATCGGCGGCCTGACGCAAATCGTTCCGCTGTTTTTCCAGGACGTCACCAACAAGCCGGTCGAAGGCATGAAGCCTCGCACCGCCCTTGAACTGGAAGGCCGCGATGTTTACATCGCCAACGGCTGTGTCGGCTGCCACTCGCAGATGATCCGTCCGTTCCGTGCCGAAACCGAACGCTACGGCCACTACTCGGTTGCCGGTGAAAGCGTGTGGGATCACCCGTTCCTGTGGGGTTCCAAGCGTACTGGTCCGGACCTGGCCCGGGTTGGCGGTCGTTACTCCGATGACTGGCAGCGTGCGCACTTGTACAACCCGCGCAACGTAGTGCCCGAGTCGAAAATGCCGGCTTACCCGTTCCTCGTGGAAAACAAGCTCGACGGCAAGGAAACCGCCAAGAAAATGGAGGTCTTGCGTACGCTCGGCGTTCCGTACACCGATGAAGACATCGCCGGTGCACAGGATGCCGTGAAGGGCAAAACCGAAATGGACGCGCTGGTGGCCTATCTGCAAGGCCTGGGCACCATCATCAAAAGCAAACGGTGATCTAAATGGATATCGGGATGATTCGTGGCCTGGGCACCGTTGTTGTGATGGTGGCCTTCATCGGTCTGGCGTTGTGGGTGTTCAGCCCCAAGCGCAAGTCGGAGTTTGAAGACGCTACCTTGTTGCCTTTCGCGGATGATCCCGAAGCCATCAAGCACGTCGAGCAAGCTTCTAGGAGTAACAAAGAATGACTACGTTCTGGAGTCTGTACGTCACAGTCCTCAGTCTGGGTACGATTTTCGCCCTGACCTGGCTGCTGCTGTCGACCCGCAAGGGCCAGCGCAGCGAGCAGACGGACGAGACGGTTGGCCACTCGTTCGACGGGATCGAGGAGTACGACAACCCACTGCCGAAATGGTGGTTCATGCTGTTCGTCGGCACCATCGTTTTCGCCCTGGGTTATCTGGTGCTGTACCCGGGCCTGGGCAACTGGAAAGGTCTGCTGCCGGGTTACAACTACCTCGATACCGAGAAACAGACCGCGTTCGCCAACGGCCAGACCGGCTGGACCGGTGTCCACGAGTGGGAAAAGGAAATGGCCCGTTCGGACGCCAAGTTCGGTCCGATCTTCGCCAAGTTCGCGGCGATGCCGATTGAAGAAGTGGCCAAGGATCCGCAAGCCCTGAAGATGGGTGGCCGTCTGTTCGCCTCCAACTGCTCGGTGTGCCACGGTTCCGACGCCAAGGGCGCCTACGGTTTCCCGAACCTGACCGACGCCGACTGGCGCTGGGGCGGCGAAGCGGAAACCATCAAGACCACCATCATGGGCGGTCGTCACGCGGTGATGCCGGCCTGGGCCGAAGTGATTGGCGAGCAAGGCGTGGCCGATGTGGCTGCGTACGTGGTCACCAACCTCGATGGGCGCAAGCTGCCGGAAGGCACCAAGGCAGACGTTGCCAACGGCCAGAAACTGTTCGCCGGCAACTGCGTGGCCTGTCACGGTCCAGCCGGTAAAGGTACGCCGGCAATGGGCGCGCCTGACCTGACGCATCCGGGCGCATTCATCTACGGTTCGAGCTTCGCGCAACTGCAGCAGACCATCCGTTACGGCCGTCAGGGCCAGATGCCTGCGCAGGAACAGCTGCAAGGCAACGACAAGGTGCACCTGCTGGCGGCTTACGTTTACAGCCTGTCCCACGGTGAAAAAGCGCCGGAAGCCGAGGCGCAGTAACGCCAACGCTTGCTGCAAAAAAACGGCCCCGCCAATGTGAATTGGCGGGGCCGTTTTGTTTTCCCACTCTACTGATTCATAGAATATTGCCTCCACCGAGACTGTCCAGGCCGGAAGGTTTGCGCTTCTTGCCAGAGTCGTCCGGCGGGTTGTTCTTCTGTGTGGACGGCCCCTTCGTCTCCTCTGCAGCTTCGGCAGACTCAAGCGCTGCCAGAGCCGCTTGCAACTGCGCGACGGCCACGGAAGCTCCCGGAACCGCGATATTGAGAATGACGTTCAGTGCATCAATTTCTTTCTGAGTAACGCCGAGTGCCTTGAGAGTGCTTTCGTTCATACATTTTCATCCTTGAAAAAAGTCCGGTGTTCCGGATAAACCAATGAAAGCGGTGCCCTGGAGGTTATTCAAGGGCGACTGGCCCAGATGGACTTCACCGGGACCGTGTGCACGAAATGCGGTTTTTGCCATTCATTGTTCTCGATGAGGTTGACGTGCAGCTGCTTGCGGTCATCTGAGAAGCTGGCCGTCAGGTAAGTCTGCTGGGACGTTGCGCCGCTGAGAAACATCGGCACCTTACCCATCCAGCGCTTGGCCCCACCTCTCGTATGGTAATGACCCGCAAAGATGGCGGTGACTTCATACTTCTCGATCATGTTCAGAAAGCGCTGTTGCTGTTGCCTGTCTCCCTGCCAGTCATCCCATTTGTGCATGTTCAGGATGATGGCGTAGCCCTGAGTCCTCGCCACCCACAAATCGTTTTCCAGCCAGTCCAGTGCGCTGGTGATATTGAAGGTTGTCGGATTCAGTGCATGAGCAATCTTCGTGGCATAGGTAGGCTCGTTGTTGAGTTGCACCAGATGAACTTCGCCGACACTCTTCGAGTAAGCCAGACTGCCTGAATAAAGGATATCCAGAAAACCGCCGGTGACTTTCAGGTCGAAATTATTCACCTTCTCCTTATGATGGTTGTTGAACTCGACAATACTGCCCGCCGCACAACTATTACTGAAACAGTCATCCACGTTATTTTCGTAATCGTGATTACCCAGGCCATACAGGTAATCACCCTTGAAGTATTTTTCCAGGGCCGACTTCATATACGAGCGCTGCCAACCGTGGCCAAAAGCAGTAATGTCACCGTTGATCATCAACGGGATTGCCGCCTGCCCCCCGTGGGCATTTCGAAACTCGGCGATACTGCGCAACTGGCTGTCCACCAGCCATTTGGCACGCTTTTCGAAATCCGCATCGGATTCCGGCGCGTCGCTGTCAGTCTTGTCAGTCCAGGGGTATTGCGTATCGGACGCGAACACCATATGCCGTGGCATGGCCTCAACGGCATGAGCCAAAGTAACAAAAACGAATAAACAGACACCCAGCAGAAACTTTACCACTCCATTGAAATACATAACCTTGAAACTCCATTTAATCTGAATAATAACTGGCGCACGAATATCGCCAGACGCAAACATATTCGATCAAACGGCATCTTTCAAAGCAGACTACAGGAGCAATTAAATAAACTTGTTTCAAACATACAAACAACAGAAACCAAAGTTCCTTGTTTCAACCAGACTTCTCGAAGTTTGACCACTGGCAACCAGACAGCCAGGAACCGGGTTTCGGCCATGCAGATGACCAGACAGCGCAATGGCGACGAATCGCCTAGACTCAGTTATTGGCCGAGCCAAAAAAAGGGCGATCTCTCACAAGTCAATTGATTCAAGTCATTACACCATCAATTGATTTTGCCCAACGCGACCAAAGGTCGCACCCGTTCGTCGGTATGACAGGCGTATCATTGCGCCACCGCAACAGCCCTTTCTGACCCCGGTTGGCACGTATCGACCGAGGCATTTTTCCACTGCCGTGGGATGCAATGATGAGCAATCAGATTCCGGTACACGACGTCACACCACCGAGCAAAAACGCGAACAACAGCGTCGATCTTTACGCCTCTCGAGAAAAAATCTACACCCGCGCTTTCACCGGTCTGTTCCGCAATCTGCGGATGTTGGGCGGTGCCGGACTGTTCCTGCTGTATTTCGGCACGGTGTGGCTGAACTGGGGCGGGCATCAGGCGGTGTGGTGGAACCTGCCGGAACGCAAGTTCTTCATTTTCGGTGCGACGTTCTGGCCGCAGGATTTCATCCTGCTGTCGGGGATTTTGATCGTCGCCGCGTTCGGCCTGTTCTTCATCACCGTGTATGCCGGGCGGGTCTGGTGCGGTTACACCTGTCCGCAAAGCGTCTGGACATGGATTTTCATGTGGTGCGAGAAGGTCACCGAAGGCGATCGCAACCAGCGGATCAAGCTCGACAAAGCGCCCATGAGCGGCAACAAACTCCTGCGCAAGCTGGCCAAACACTCGTTGTGGTTGCTGATCGGCTTTGTCACCGGCATGACCTTCGTCGGCTATTTCTCGCCAATCCGTGAACTGGTGTTCGAGTTCTTCACCGGCCAGGCCGATGGCTGGTCGTATTTCTGGGTCGGTTTTTTCACCCTCGCGACTTACGGCAACGCCGGTTGGTTGCGCGAGCAGGTGTGCATCTACATGTGTCCGTATGCGCGCTTCCAGAGCGTGATGTTCGACAAGGACACGCTGATCGTTTCCTACGATCCACGTCGCGGCGAAACCCGTGGCCCGCGCAAGAAAGGCGTCGATTACAAGGCGCAGGGTTTGGGCGACTGCATCGACTGCACGATGTGCGTGCAAGTCTGCCCGACCGGCATCGACATCCGCGACGGCCTGCAAATCGAGTGCATCGGTTGCGCCGCCTGCATCGACGCCTGCGACAGCATCATGGACAAAATGGACTACCCGCGTGGGTTGATCAGCTACACCACCGAGCACAATCTGTCCGGGCAGAAGACCCATAAACTGCGTCCGCGCCTGATTGGTTATGCCGTGGTGCTGCTGGCGATGATCAGCCTGTTGGCGGCGGCTTTCTTCATGCGCTCGCTGGTGGGTTTCGACGTCAGCAAGGACCGCGTGCTGTACCGCGAAAACGCCGAAGGCCGGATCGAAAACGTCTACAGCCTGAAGATCATGAACAAGGACCAGCGCGACCATACCTACCTGCTCGAAGCCAGCGGTCTGCCGGATCTGCGTCTGCAAGGCAAACGCGAGATCAAGGTCGCCGCCGGGGATATTTTCAGCATGCCGGTCGAGCTGTCGAGCGCGCCTGAGCAACTGCCGTCGAGCACCAACGAGGTGAAATTCACCCTCAAGGATGCCGATGACGCCAGCGTCCACGTTGAAGCCAAGAGCCGATTCATCGGCCCACAAATTCGTTGAGAGAACTGAACATGCCCGCAGCAAACGCCGCAAGTCCTTGGTACAAGCACCTTTGGCCATGGATCATCATCGCGATTCTCGCCTGCTCGGTGACCCTGACCCTGTCCATGGTGACCATCGCGGTGAACAACCCGGACAATCTGGTCAACGACAACTACTACGAGGCGGGCAAGGGCATCAACCGCTCGCTGGATCGCGAGCTGTTGGCGCAGACCCTGAAGATGCGTGCCAGCGTGCATCTGGATGGCGTCACTGGCGAAGTCGATTTGCGCTTGAGCGGTGACAGCCAGCCGAAGACGCTGGAGCTGAATCTGATCTCGCCGACGCAACCGGAGAAGGATCGCAAGATTGTTCTGGCGCGCAGTGAATCGGAAGCGGGCCGCTATATTGGCCAGTTGGGTGACAAGGTTGAAGGTCGGCGGTTTGTCGAATTGCTCGGTACGCAGGATGAGCATATTTGGCGGATGTTCGAAGAAGAACAGGTCAGCCATGACAAGGATCTGCTGCTCGGAGACGAACCCCTCCAAGGCGCGGAAGACCTGAAGAAGTGAGTCAACGTCAAAAGCCCCTCACCCTAGCCCTCTCCCAGAGGGAGAGGGGACTAGTCTCGGGCGTTTGCGTAATTGATGTACTTCAGTGACGTTAGCGCTGACTGAACCTGTTAATCCGGCCACCACCATTCGGCTCCCTCTCCCCCCGGGAGAGGGCTGGGGTGAGGGCAAGCGGACCACTCAAATACCCGGGCTTACCCCGTCGACGATGCCATGACCACCCCACTCCCCTGCTACCACTGCGCCCTGCCCGTTCCGTCCGGCAGCCGCTTCACCGCTGTCGTGCTCGGGGAGTCGCGTGAGTTCTGCTGTCCGGGTTGCCAGGCGGTGGCCGAAGCCATCGTTGCCGGTGGTCTGGACAGTTACTACCAACATCGCAGCGAAGCCTCGGCCAACCCCCAAGCGCTGCCAGTGCAACTGGTCGACGAGCTCGCGCTGTACGACCGCGCCGATGTGCAAAAACCTTTCGTGCGGCATGAAGGCGAACTGGCCGAAACCACGTTATTGATGGAAGGCATCAGTTGCGCCGCGTGCGGCTGGTTGATCGAGAAACACCTGCGCACGCTGCCGGCGGTGGCCGAGGCGCGGTTAAATTTGTCCAACCATCGCCTGCACGTGCGCTGGGCCGACGCGCAATTGCCGCTGAGCCAGATCCTCGGCGAACTGCGCCACATCGGTTACGCCGCGCACCCGTATCAGGCCGACCGCGCCAGCGAACAACTGGCCAGCGAAAACCGCCTCGCCCTGCGTCAACTCGGTGTCGCCGGTTTGCTGTGGTTCCAGGCGATGATGGCGACCATGGCCACCTGGCCGGAATTCAACATCGACCTCAGCCCCGAGCTGCACACGATCCTGCGCTGGGTCGCGCTGTTTCTGACCACGCCGATCGTGTTCTACAGCTGTGCGCCGTTCTTCAAAGGCGCGATGCGTGATTTGCGCACCCGCCATCTGACCATGGACGTTTCGGTGTCGCTGGCGATTGGCGGCGCCTACATCGCCGGGATCTGGACCTCGATCACGGGTGTCGGCGAGCTGTATTTTGACGCGGTGGGCATGTTCGCGCTGTTCCTGCTCGCCGGACGCTATCTGGAACGCCGCGCCCGCGAGCGCACCGCTGCCGCCACTGCGCAGTTGGTGAACTTGTTACCGGCCTCGTGCCTGCGTCTCGATGCTGCGGGCCAGAGCGAGCGCATCCTGCTCAGCGAACTGCGCCTCAACGATCACGTGCTGGTGCAGCCGGGTTCGATTCTGCCGGCAGACGGCAAGATCCTCGACGGCCAGTCGAGCGTCGACGAGTCGCTGCTGACCGGCGAATACCTGCCGCAACCGCGCAGGCCGGGAGATGCGGTCACCGCCGGCACGCTCAACGTCGAAGGCGCACTGACGGTCGAAGTGCAGGCGCTGGGCCAGGACACGCGACTGTCGGCCATCGTCCGTTTGCTCGACCGCGCCCAGGCCGAAAAACCACGGCTGGCAGAAATCGCCGACCGCGCCGCGCAATGGTTTCTGCTGCTGTCGTTGATCGCCGCTGCTGCCATCGGCCTGCTGTGGTGGGAGCTGGATTCGTCGCGGGCGTTCTGGATCGTTCTGGCCATGCTCGTCGCGACCTGCCCTTGCGCATTGTCGCTGGCGACGCCGACCGCGCTCACCGCCGCCACCGGCACCCTGCACAAACTCGGCCTGCTGCTGACGCGCGGCCATGTGCTGGAAGGCCTGAACCAGATCGACACGGTGATTTTCGACAAGACCGGCACCCTCACCGAAGGGCGATTGGTGCTGCGTTCGATCCGCCCGCTCGGCGCGCTCGACAGCGATCAATGCCTGAGCCTCGCTGCCGCGCTGGAAAACCGCTCGGAACACCCGATTGCCCGCGCCTTTGGCCGAGCGCCGCTGGCCGCCGAAGAAGTACACAGTTCACCGGGACTGGGGCTGGAAGGTCTGGTCGGCGAACAGCGTTTACGCATCGGCCAGGCTGAATTTGTCTGCGCACTCAGCGCAGCCAAAGTGCCGGCCATGCCCGACGAAGCCGGCCAATGGCTGCTGCTCGGTGACAGCCACGGGCCGCTGGCGTGGTTGGTTCTCGATGATCGCTTGCGTGCCGATGCTCCGGCGTTGCTCGCCGCGTGCAAGGCGCGCGGCTGGCGTACGCTGCTGCTATCCGGCGACAGCTCGCCGATGGTCGCCAGTGTCGCCGCCGAACTGGGCATCGACGAGGCACATGGCGGTCTGCGCCCCGACGACAAGTTGCAAGTGCTGCAACAGTTGCACAAGGAAGGGCGCAAGGTGTTGATGCTCGGCGACGGGGTCAACGATGTGCCGGTGCTGGCGGCAGCCGACATCAGCGTGGCGATGGGTTCGGCCACCGATCTGGCCAAGACCAGCGCTGACGCGGTGCTGTTGTCCAATCGTCTCGACGCCTTGGTTCAAGCTTTTACGCTGGCACGTCGCACCCGCCGGGTAATCATCGAAAACCTGCTGTGGGCCGCGCTGTACAATGGCCTCATGTTGCCATTCGCGGCCCTCGGCTGGATCACCCCGGTATGGGCCGCGGTGGGCATGTCGATCAGTTCGTTGACCGTGGTGCTCAATGCCCTGCGCCTGACTCGCCTGCCGAGCGCGCCGGGCATTCACGCCACGTCGGAAAATCGCCCGCTGCCGGCCTGAGCCGCGCGGGCCTGGAGTAGCAGATGCCAGCTCTTTACGTGATGATCCCGGCCGCGCTGCTGATCGTGGCCATCGCCGTGTACATATTTTTCTGGGCGGTCGACAGCGGTCAATACGACGACCTCGACGGTCCGGCCCACAGCATTTTGTTCGACGATCAGGACCCGAATCACACCGCAGCGGTCGATGAAGCCAAAGCGACCAAACCTGAAGACAAGGCCCCGCCCCATGCTTGAATTGGCGCCACTGCTGGTGTCGGCGCTGATCCTCGGCTTGCTCGGCGGCGGTCATTGCCTGGGCATGTGCGGCGGTTTGATGGGCGCGCTGACGCTGGCAATTCCCAAGGAACAACGCAGTCGGCGCTTTCGCTTGCTGCTGGCCTACAACCTCGGGCGCATCCTCAGTTACGCCACGGCTGGTCTGTTGATCGGACTGGCCGGGTGGGCGGTGGCCAACAGTCCTGCGGCGTTGTTCATGCGCGTGTTGGCCGGGCTGCTGCTGATCGCCATGGGCTTGTATCTGGCCGGATGGTGGAGCGGACTGACCCGCATCGAAAGCCTCGGCCGCGGTTTGTGGCGCTACATCCAACCGGTCGCCAATCGCCTGTTGCCGGTGTCGAGCCTGCCTCGCGCCTTGCTCCTTGGCGCGCTGTGGGGGTGGCTGCCGTGCGGACTGGTTTACAGCACCTTGCTGTGGTCGGCGAGTCAGGGCAATGCGCTGGACAGTGCGTTGTTGATGCTCGCGTTCGGCCTCGGCACCTGGCCGGTGTTGCTCGCGACCGGCCTCGCCGCCGAGCGCGTCACCGCGTTGTTGCGCAAACGCAGCGTGCGCATGGCCGGCGGCTTGCTGGTCATCCTGTTTGGCATCTGGACATTGCCCGGCCCGCATCAGCATTGGCTGATGGGCCATTAAGATCTGCGGTTGATGCAAATCAAGAGCCCCATCGCCTCACCCCGATAGACTCGCCAACACTGCCAGCCTATCCGGGGAACGCCCGCATGCTCGACGCCATTCGTTGGGACACCGATTTGATCCGCCGCTACGACCTGGCGGGGCCGCGCTACACCTCGTATCCGACGGCCGTTCAATTCAACAGTCAGGTCGGCACCTTCGACCTGTTCCACGCCCTGCGCGACAGCCGCAAGGCGCAGCGCCCGTTGTCGCTGTACGTGCATGTGCCGTTCTGCGCGAACATTTGCTACTACTGCGCCTGCAACAAGGTCATCACCAAAGATCGCGGGCGCGCCCTGCCCTATCTGCAACGGCTCGAGCAGGAAATCCAGTTGATCGCCTGCCACCTCGACCCGACCCAGAAAGTCGAGCAACTGCACTTCGGCGGCGGCACTCCGACCTTTCTCAGCCACGATGAGCTACGCCAGTTGATGGCGCATCTGCGCAAGCATTTCAATCTGCTCGACGATGATTCCGGCGACTACGGCATCGAAATCGACCCACGTGAAGCCGACTGGTCGACCATGGGCCTGCTGCGGGAACTGGGCTTCAATCGCGTGAGCATCGGGCTGCAAGACCTCGACCCGGCGGTGCAGCGCGCGGTCAATCGCCTGCAAAGTCTGGAAGAAACCCGTGCGGTAATTGATGCGGCACGCACCCTGCAATTTCGCTCGATCAACATCGACTTGATCTACGGCTTGCCGAAGCAGACCCCGGACAACTTCGCCCGCACCGTCGACGAAGTGATCAGCCTGCAACCGGACCGGCTCTCGGTGTTCAACTACGCGCACTTGCCGGAACGCTTCATGCCGCAGCGGCGGATCAATGGCAACGAACTGCCGGCACCGGCGCAGAAACTCGAAATGCTCCAGCGCACCATCGAGCAATTGACCGCCGCCGGTTATCGCTACATCGGCATGGATCACTTTGCCCTGCCCGACGATGAACTGGCGGTCGCTCAGGAAGAATCAACGCTACAGCGTAATTTCCAGGGCTACACGACACATGGGCACTGCGATTTGATTGGTCTGGGTGTGTCAGCGATCAGCCAGATCGGTGATCTGTACTGCCAGAACAGCAGTGACCTGAATGAATACCAGAACACCCTGGCCTCCGCGCAACTGGCGACCAGCCGTGGCCTGGTGTGCAACGCCGATGATCGCTTGCGCCGCGCCGTGATTCAGCAATTGATCTGCAATTTCAGCCTGGATTTCGCCGAAATCGAGCGCACCTTCAACGTCGATTTTCAAGGCTACTTCGGCGCACTCTGGCCGCAACTGCAAGACATGGCCAGGGATGGCCTGATCGAACTTGATCGTGATCGGATCAATGTACTACCGGCCGGACGCTTGCTGGTACGTTCGGTGTGCATGGTCTTCGATGCGTACCTGGAACAGCAGAACCGTCAGCGTTTTTCCCGGGTGATCTGACTTTGGCGTTGCCCTGCGGCTTTATGCCTGTGGGGCAATCTCGCCACAAGCTGGCCTGGATGTCCTCTCGTGGGTTACCCTTACGTCTTATGTGTGTTTTCCCACAAGGATTGAAGAAATGTCTGAGCCAGTTAAACAGCGCGCTCACAACCAGGCACACTGCAAGGATTGCAGCCTGGCCCCTCTCTGCCTGCCACTTTCTCTGAATCTGGAAGACATGGATGCGCTGGACGAAATCGTTAAACGCGGTCGCCCGTTGAAAAAAGGTGAGTTCCTGTTCCGCCAGGGCGACACGTTCGATTCCGTTTTTGCCGTGCGCTCCGGCGCGCTGAAAACCTTCAGCCTGAGCGATGCCGGCGAAGAACAATTGACTGGCTTCCACCTGCCGAGCGAACTGGTCGGCCTCTCGGGCATGGACACCGAGAAACACCCGGTCTCCGCCCAGGCACTGGAAACCACCTCGGTTTGCGAAATCCCCTTCGAACGTCTCGACGAACTGGCCCTGCAACTGCCGCAGTTGCGTCGCCAGTTGATGCGCGTGATGAGTCGTGAAATCCGCGACGATCAGCAGATGATGTTGCTGCTGTCGAAGAAAACTGCCGACGAGCGCATCGCGACTTTCCTGGTGAATTTGTCGGCACGTTTCCGCGCTCGCGGCTTCTCGGCCAACCAGTTCCGTTTGAGCATGTCGCGCAATGAAATCGGCAATTATCTGGGGCTGGCGGTGGAAACCGTGTCCCGCGTGTTCACGCGTTTCCAGCAGAACGCGCTGATTGCTGCCGAGGGCAAGGAAATTCATATCCTCGACCCGATCCAGCTGTGCGCGCTGGCCGGCGGCTCGCTCGAAGTCTGATCTCGACCCGCGGCCGAGCGAATCGTTTCAGCCGCGGGTATACTGCGTCGTTTGCAGCCCTGCCAGGACAACTCGACGATGGTCTTCGACTCCTTCGACATCAAATCTCTGATTCGCCCCGTGATCGACTTCCCGAAACCGGGCGTGATCTTCCGCGACATCACCCCGCTGTTTCAGTCGCCGACGGCCCTGCGCCTGGTGATGGACAGCTTCGCCCACCGCTATGTGGAAGCCGATTTCACCCACATCGGCGCGATGGATGCGCGTGGTTTTCTGATCGGCTCGGTGCTGGCCTATCAGTTGAACAAGCCGCTGGTGCTGTTCCGCAAGCAAGGCAAGCTGCCGGCTGACGTGCTGGCCGAGGGTTACGCGACCGAGTACGGCGAAGCCTTCCTTGAAGTGCACGCTGACAGCCTGTGTGAAGGCGATTCGGTGGTGATGTTTGATGATTTGATCGCGACTGGTGGCACCCTGATTGCTGCAGCGAACCTGATTCGCCGCATGGGCGCCCGCGTTCACGAAGCGGCGGCGATCATTGATCTGCCAGAGTTGGGTGGCTCGCAGCGTTTGCAGGATATGGGCATTCCGACCTTTTGCCTGACGCAGTTTGCGCTGTCTGATAAATAAGCGGCGTCTGTACTGACGCCATCGTCGGATCGCCGCCCGGGGCAAGCCCGCTCCCACAGTTATCCCGGTCGTTCACAAATAACGTGTACACCCCAAAAACCTGTGGGAGCTGGCTTGCCAGCGATGGGGCCAGTAGCAATAACTCAGATCACAGCCCCATCTGCTTGCTGATGATTTCGTTCATCACTTCCCGCGTTCCGCCGCCAATCGACAGCAAGCGGTTATCCCGATACAACCGCTCCACCAGACTCTCGCGCATGTAACCCATGCCCCCAAGAATCTGCACCGCCTCCGTGGTGATGCGATCCGAGGTGTCCGTAGCGAAATTCTTGGCCATGGAAATCTCTTTGATCACACTCTTGCCCGCCGCCATCTTCGCCGCTTGCCGGTAGGTGAATTCCCGCGACACCTCCAGCGCCGTGGCCATTTCGGCGAGGCGATGTTTGATCACCTGAAACTTGCCAATCGGTTTACCGAAAGCCTCACGCTCGCGCGCCCACTTCAGGCTCTCTTCCAGCGCTAGCTGTGAAGTCATGTTGGCCATCAGCGCCAGCGCCAGGCGTTCGCTTTGGAAGTTGCCCATGATGCAGGCGAATCCCATGTTTTCTGCGCCGATCAGATTTCCTACAGGCACACGGCAATCGTCGAAGAACAATTCAGCCGTGTCCGACGCCCACCAGCCCATTTTCTTCAGTTGCCGGCCGACGCTGAAACCCGGCGTGCCCTTCTCGATCAGCAGCAGGCTGATGCCGCCGAAACCCGGCGCGCCGGTGCGCACCGCGACGGTGTAGTAATCCGCGCGGATGCCGCTGGTAATGAAGGTTTTGCTGCCGCTGACCCGGTAATGCTCGCCGTCACGCACGGCGCGGGTCTGCAGGTTGGCGACGTCGGAGCCGCCGCTTGGCTCGGTAACAGCTAACGCGCTGATCTTCGCGCCGCTTAGCACTTGCGGCACTACGCGATCACGCACTTCCGGGCGCGCCCATTTGACGATGGGTGGCAGGCCGATATCCAGTGACCCCAGCCCCGCGACCAACCCGCCGGAGCCGCAGCGCATCAGCTCTTCGCTGGCGGCGACTTTGGCGAACAGGTCGCCTTCGTGGCTGCCACCGAGTGCTTCGGGATAGCCGATGCCGAGAATGCCGGCGGCGCCGGCCTTCAGGTACAGCTCGCGGGGGAAGCTTTCGTATTCTTCCCACGCGTCAATGTCAGGCAGGATCTCGCGCTCGACGAAACGTCTGACGCTGTCGCGGACCATTTGGTGGCTGGGATCGAAGTATTCCTGGAAGGCAGGCATCGGCGAACTCCACTGAGGGGTTCGCCGACGTTAACCGAGCGCTTGCTTGGTTTTCAACTGGAATGTGTGGGCCAGATAGACCGAGGTGCCTTCATCGCTGGCAAGTCGAATCGTCGCACCGCAGCTCCCACAGGGTTCTGTGTTGTGCACATATTTGTAATCGACACATCCCACTGTGGGAGCTGGCTTGCCAGCGATAGCGTCCGACCAGACACCCAAGTATTCAGAGGGATATCGGTTTCCGCCCGGCAAACGAATGCGCCAGCGTACCGCCATCCACCAGCTCCAGCTCGCCACCCAACGGCACGCCATGAGCGATACGCGAGGCGATCAGGCCTTTGTGCTGCAACAACTGCGCGATGTAATGCGCCGTCGCCTCACCTTCCACAGTCGGGTTGGTCGCGAGAATGACTTCGGTGAAAGTCCCCGCCTCTTCGATCCGCGCCAGCAACTGCGGAATGCCGATCGCCTCCGGGCCAAGGCCATCCAGCGGCGACAAGTGCCCCTTGAGTACAAAGTAGCGACCACGGAACCCGGTCTGCTCGACCGCGTAGACGTCCATCGGCCCTTCCACCACGCACAGCAGCGTGTCGTCGCGGCGGGTGTCGGCGCATTGCGGGCAGAGGTCGTCTTCGGTCAGCGTACGGCACTGGCGGCAGTGTCCGACCCCTTCCATGGCCTGACCCAAGGCCTGAGACAGGCGCGTGCCACCGCTGCGGTCGCGTTCGAGCAACTGCAACGCCATGCGCTGGGCAGTTTTCTGACCCACACCCGGCAGAATTCGCAGGGCGTCGATCAGTTGGCGAATCAAAGGGCTGAAGCTCATGGGTAAAAAGTCCGACAAAACAACGAGACGCGGTTTATACCCGCGCCTCCGGCCAGCGTCAAATGCTCAATCCAGGGCGACTCGCACCACCAGTTTGCCGAAGTTGCGTCCCTCCAGCAGCCCGATAAAGGCTTCCGGCGCCTGCTCCAGGCCATCGACCACGTCTTCGCGGAACTTGACCTTGCCATCGCGTACATACGGCACCATCGCGCTGATGAATTCCGGCTGACGATCACCGTAGTCGTCGAACACGATAAAGCCCTGAATCCGCACACGCTTGGTCAGCAGAGTGCGCTGCAACATCGGCAGGCGATCCGGACCTGTCGGCGCTTGGGAAGCGTTATAGCCGGCGATCAGACCGCACAATGGAATCCGCGCCTTTGGATTGAGCAGCGGCACCACCGCGTCGAACACATGGCCGCCGACGTTTTCGTAGTAGATGTCGATGCCATCGGGGCAAGCTTTGGCCAGTTGTTCGGCAAAGTCAGGCGCTTTGTGATCGATACACGCGTCGAAACCCAACTCCTCCACCACGTATTTGCACTTCTCGGCACCCCCGGCCACGCCGACCGCGCGCAGGCCTTTGATCTTGGCGACCTGGCCGACTACCGAACCCACTGCACCAGAAGCTGCAGCCACCACCAATGTCTCGCCTTCTTTCGGCTGACCGATGTCCATCAGGCCCATGTACGCGGTCATTCCCGGCATGCCCAGCACACCGAGAGCCATCGACGGACTCGGCAGCCCGGACGGGATCGGAATGATGTTGCGCCCGTCGCTGATGCTGTGGCTCTGCCAGCCAGTGGCGCCGACGACCAGATCACCTTCGTGGAATTTCGGATGACGCGAGCGCTCGACGCGGCTGACAGCGCCACCGGTCATCACTTCGCCGATTTCTACCGGCGCGGCGTAGGACGGTGCGTCACTCATGCGCCCGCGCATGTAGGGATCAAGAGACAGGTATTGGGTTTTCAGCAGGACCTGGCCGTCTTCGAGATCTAGTAACGCCTCGCGTTCGAGACGGAAGTTTTCCGGGGTCGGTGCGCCAACCGGGCGTGAGGCCAGCACGATGCGCTGGTTGAGGGTCAGAGGGTCGGACATGTCAGCGTCTCCTTCAAGTGAACAATTCTGGGGGTATAGGGAGCAGACCTTTGTGCGGGTATCAGGTTCGATGTTTCTCAGTTCCACCGAGTTGACTTCATCGCTGGCAAGCCAGCTCCCACAGTGAATTGTATTGATCACAAAGTATGTGAACAGCTCCGAATCCTGTGGGAGCTGGCTTGCCAGCGATGGCGTCCTTACAGTCCCCCCCGTCGATCAGGCAGACAAAAAAATGCCAGGCGCAATGCCTGGCACTTTTTGTAGCTCATCTGCCACCCGAAGGCGAATCAGAATGGCAGTTTCATGCCCGCTGGCAGACCCATGCCGGCGGTCATGCCGCCCATTTTTTCCTGACTGTTGGCTTCGATCTTGCGCACGGCGTCGTTGATGGCGGCGGCGACCAGGTCTTCGATCACTTCACGATCATCTTCGTCCAGACCCGGGACCAGGCTCGGGTCGATATTGACCTTTTTCAGGTCATGACGACCGGTCATCACCACGCTGACCAAGTCACCGCCAGCCTTGCCGGTGACTTCAGCGCTGGCCAGTTCTTCCTGCATCTTGGCCATCTTTTCCTGCATCTGCTGTGCCTGCTTCATCAGGCCGGCCATGCCACCTTTCATCATGGGAATCACCTCAAAAGTACTTGGATCAAAACAGCGTCCGGCGATTGCAACCGGGCGCCTTCAGTTATTAGCCCTGACTGACCAGAGCGTCGACAGGTTCAATAGTATCGCTTCGCACGACCGCGCCAAACTGCTGCACCATCTGCTGGATGAACGGGTCGCCGTGGATCGACTCTTCGGCTTCGCGCTGGCGATTGACGCGGCGGCGCGATGCGGCCTGCGCCGGGGTTTCCTGCTCGGGCTTGATCAGCTCCATGGTCAGCGTCAGCGTGCGCCCGTGAAACTGATTCAGCGCATCGTTGAGACGACGCTGCTGAGTGCTGTTGAACAGCGCACTGTGCGCCGGATCGAGGTGCAGCAACCAGTGGTCGCCATCGACCGCAATCAGCGTGCAGTTGGCAGCGATGCTGCCGGTCATGCCGGAGATCGGCAATTTCGGGAACAGCTCCAGCCATTGCAGGGCCAGACCGATGGCCGGCATTGCCGCCGGTTCAGGCTCGGGTTCCGGCTCAGGGTCGGCGGCGTGTTCGCTGGCCAGTTCGTCGAGATAGCTGTAGGCCGAATCCATGTCCGGCTCGATGTAATCCTCGTCCAGCGGCGGCTCATCGTCGTCGCTGCCCGGAGTCGCGGCATCGACGTCGGCCACGGACGGCTCGGGAATCGGCGCGGCGGCCCACTCCGGTGCGTCCGGCACCACGCTGTCAGGGATCGGCAGCGGCATCGGCGGCAGTTCTGGCTGCTCGGCGGCGGTTTCCAGCACGGGTTCGACGGCCGGCTGCTGCACCGGCGCAGGCTCGATCGGGTCGTTCCATGGCAGGTCGACGACGGCTTCGATGGCGACTGGCTCGGGTTCGGGCGTCGGTTCAGGCTCAGCGACAACCACAGCTGCTGGCTCAGGCGCCGGTGCTGGAGCAACCTCTGGCGCAGGCGTCGGCTCGACTACAGCATCGACCACCGGCGCAGGTTTCGGCGCGGCAGCCACTGAGTTTGCGGAATCAACTGTGGCCTGGCTGATCCCCACTGGCTTTAGCGGTTGCCTCGGGGCGTCCGTCGTGTCTGCCGGCCGGAACGCCAGCATGCGCAGCAAGACCATTTCGAAACCGCCGCGCGGGTCTGGCGCCAGCGGCAAGTCGCGACGACCGATCAGGCCCATCTGGTAGTAGAACTGCACGTCTTCGGCCGGCAGCGCCTGAGCCAGTGCCAATACCCGGTCGCGGTCGCCGTGGCCGTTGTCGACACCGTCCGGCAGCGCCTGAGCGATGGCCACACGGTGCAGCACATTGAGAATTTCCGAGAGCACGCCGTTCCAGTCCGGGCCTTGCTCGGCCAGATGGCGCACGGCTTCGAGCAAGCCTTTGGCGTCGCCTTCGATCAGTCGGTGCAGCACATCGAAGACTTGACCATGATCGAGGGTGCCGAGCATTGCCCGCACATCCGCCGCCAACACCTTGCCTTCACCGAAGGCGATGGCCTGATCGGTCAGGCTCATGGCGTCACGCATCGAACCGTCAGCCGCGCGACCGAGCAACCACAGCGCGTCGTCTTCGAACGGAACGTTTTCCGCGCCGAGTACGTGGGTCAAATGCTCGACCACGCGTTCCGGGGTCATGTTCTTCAGGGAGAATTGCAGGCAGCGCGAAAGAATCGTTGCCGGAAGTTTCTGCGGGTCAGTGGTCGCCAGGATGAACTTGACGTACGGCGGCGGCTCTTCGAGGGTTTTCAGCAGCGCATTGAAGGAATGGCTGGAGAGCATGTGCACTTCGTCGATCAGGTAGACCTTGAAACGCCCGCGGCTCGGCGCGTACTGCACGTTGTCGAGCAGCTCGCGGGTGTCTTCGACCTTGGTGCGGCTGGCGGCGTCGATCTCGATCAGGTCGACAAAACGCCCTTCGTCGATCTCGCGGCACACCGAACACTCGCCACACGGGGTGGAAGTGATACCTGTCTCACAGTTCAGGCATTTGGCGATGATCCGCGCAATCGTGGTCTTGCCGACGCCGCGCGTACCGGTGAAAAGGTAGGCGTGGTGCAGGCGCTGGCTGTCCAAGGCATTGATCAGAGCCTTGAGCACATGGGTCTGGCCGACCATTTCGCGGAACGAGCGCGGACGCCATTTACGTGCAAGAACCTGATAACTCATCGAAAACCGTCGCGGCAAGGGAAGCAGAAGCGGCTAATGCTAGCGGAGCAAGGGCAAAATTGCATCCGGTGTAGTCGTCTAATCTGGCTAAGCTGCATCAGCGGGGGCTGTTAACGGCTCGGGAGCGCTAATGACCGAAGCGTTTATGCAGTGGGGCTGTGGAGGCATGAGCGCGAAAGCGGCCAGTCAGTGCCCATGCGATTCGCGGAATTTCGGTTCTCGGCTTTGGTGATAGTCAACCCACTCCACCACATCGATCGGAACGTACAGCTTGCGCTTGGCGCGGGAGATGGCGATGTACACCGCGCAGATCCGCTGGTCGAACTCATAGGCGTCCTTGAACATCACAGTGGTGAGCAACTCGGGAGTCAGCAGCGCCTGATCGAACTCCATTCCGCCCGCGTCCTCAGCCAGCATCAGTACGCAGGGATTAGCCGGGTTGCCGAGCATCCGGTTAAGCAGCGTCAGATCGGCAACTTTGAAGCCTTTTTCCAGCTCCTCCCTGACCCAGTGAAACGACTCATCAAAATGATTGGCGTCGCATACGGCTTGCCAGTCGGGCATGTCGCTGAAATACGGGTGCAAGCCTTTTTCGCTGTATTCAGTGCTATAGAAGTCCGGCTTGAACATGGCGATGGCCGAACCCATGAACTGCTTGAAATCTTCCTGCGCCGTTTTGTCCGGAAAACTGAACGCACAGTTGGTTTTGTGTAGCTCGATAACCCACTTCATCGTGTCCCAGCGCGACGCCGTCAGCACCACACAGCCCTCGGGCGGAACGAAACCCGTCGGGTATTCCTCGATAGCGACGTCGGCATCACGCGCGCCTTCGAAGGGGATTTTGCTCTTCTGCGAATGGCGTGAGATCAGCGGATTGACCAGACGCTCGACAGCGCGGCCGGAACGTACGGAGAAGCTGATATCGCTCTGACGAACTTCACGCTTGCGTTTGACCACCACGCCGCTGGCCTGCTGGTATTCATCGCCGAGGGTGATCAGCACCTGACGGCCGCGCTCGATGATCTGCAGCAGCGGCGCGGGAATGTCCTGGCTTTCGTCGATCAGCACATGCGTGTAGCGCGGCGGCACCAGACAATCGGCCAAGTTTGCGCGTTTCAACAGCAACAACGCGTCGAATCCAGTCTGGCTGCCCCATGCCGGATTCAGCTCAAGGTAACCCCACAGGCGACTGGAATATTCGAGCAGCACGCTGGCGTCCGAACGGGACAATGCCTGAGTGAAATGCGGCAGATGGTTGGTCGAGAAACTGTGTTCGCGCGAGCGGCAATAGCGCTCGATCACTTGCAGACAGACATCCAGAGTTGCCTGCCCGTCGTGGTGACGAAACCCGAAGATGTTCAGTTCCTGTGCCACAGCTTGCTTGCTCGCAACCCGCGCCGGGGTATTGGCGAACTGCGGGCGGCGGCCAAGCAATAGCGATTGAGCAAATTGCTGAAAAGTCCGGCCGGCCTTCTTCTCGATCACGCCCTTCATGCGTTTGCGCAGGTTGTCCAGTTTTGCATCGGTGTGCGCCAGCAACAACGTGCGCTCGGGGCGCAAGTGCTCGAGCAACGCGACCAGCAGATGACTCTTGCCGATGCCCGCGTAACCCTGAACGTGCAGGTCTTCATCGAGATTGGCGCGAAAGGTTCTGACCAGTTTGTCTTGCGCAGCGCTCAACCAGCGCTCGCGATGTTTGGGCGTGACCATCTGCTGGCTGAATGGATTGTTGCCGATATGATGGCGAAACTTATACCCGACATCCCACTTGCCATCGGGCAACAGATAATCGCGCGCCGCCACCTCATCGGCCAGCAGAAAACGCAGGTTCAAACCTTTGATCGCCTGCAGGCCGAAGTACAGTTTGCGCTGATCGAACAGCCGACGCGCCTCGGCCAACAATCCTGCACCGGTTGAACGCTGGGTATCGACCGCCCAACCAATAAGCTTCGCCAGAACCTTTTCAGCCGCAGCGGCGTTCTGGTCGGCCTCCGTCGCTTGCTCCAGATTCTGAATGACCAACACCGCCGCCAGCTCCGGGTCTGTCAGGGCGTCGAGCGCAGCTGCGCCATCGGGCAGCAGCAGGCTCGCGCAGACTTCGTCGGTGACGGGCAAAAAAACGGGATTGGATAATTCGAGATGTTCCGGGTGCATACAACCTCGCAGCCGCGGGAGGACAGGCCGGCTACCATAGGGCATTTCGTATCGAGTGAGAAATCGCAGACACAAAAAAACTGCAGTGGGCGAAACCCATGCAGTTCAGGTTTGGTGCGATTTTTCGTTAAGGTGGCGACCCCACCAGCCACACCCCGGCACACAATGTTCCCGCTGTGGCTGCTTCCTTCCGGATCTGACCAGGTTCACGGGTAATCGTTGCGGGGGGACCGATGGGGTCACCATAACGACGCTTGCCTGTCGGCGAGCCGCGCCATTGTACCTATCTGAGACGAAGTTACAACCGTTGGTTTCAGATTAAAAATATGAAGCGACTCAAACACTTGCTATTGCGCTTGCAACACCTCGTCCGCCCGGCCACCCTCTTGCTGGATCACCAGATGAATGAAGTGCAGCTTGGCAATCGCCGCCGGCGGCAGCACGAACGGATAGAAATCCGGCTGACCCATGCTGCGTGACAGTTCGTTGAGCATACCGGCCAGTTCGATCCACGCGTTGACGAACGACAGGAACGCCGCGCCGCCCGGATGCTCCGGATCGTAAAGGGTGCTTGGCGGAAACGGCTGGTAGTCGAGATCCATCTCGCGCGCACTCATGCCGAACCCCAGCGCGGTGTCGACCGCATCCATCATGTGCAGGTAATGCGCCCAGGTTTCCGCCCAGTCTTCCCACGGGTGCATGGTGGCGTAGGCGCTGACGTAGTGCTGCGGCCAGTCGACGGGCGCACCCTGTTGATAATGCCGATCCAGCGCTTCGGCGTAACTGGCGCGCTCGTCGCCGAACAGATTACGGAAGGCGCCGAGCCACGGGCCGTTGTCGATCAGGCGATCCCAATAGTAATGCCCGACTTCATGCCGGAAGTGCCCGAGCAGCGTGCGATAGGGCTCGTGCATCTGCGCACGCACCTGTTCGCGGTGGGCGTCGTCGGCTTCTTTGATATCGAGGGTGATCAGGCCGTTGGCGTGGCCGGTCATCGGCGCGTTGCCTTCGAGGTCGACGCCGATGAAATCGAAAGCCAGGCCGGCGTCTTCATCTTCGGTTTTCGGGATGACCGGCAAGCCCAGACTGATCAGTTGTGCAACCAGTCGGCGCTTGGCGATCTCGACCTTGCGCCAGCGCTCGGGGTTTTCCGGGACGGTCAGATCAGGAATGGTGCGATTCAGGCTGCACGCGGCGCACAGTGTGGCGTGCTCGTTGGCTGGCAGCAGCCAGTTGCAGGCGGCCGCAGTGTCGAGATTGGCGCAGCGACGGAACAGCCCGGCGTCAGGCGCGACATCGAGCGTCCAGGTGCCTTCCTGTGGGCCAAGTTGCAGCGATGTCAGGCGACTGTGTTCCGGTTGATAACCGAGCACTGCGTTGCACGCCAGACATTGGCTGTTACGGAAGAACAACGACTGGCCGCAGCGGCACGACCAGATTTTGCTGTTGCGCGAAGGCTCGCCCATGAACGGCGCGACGATGCGAGAACTGAGCTGCTCGAAAAAGCGGTACATGGCGATCTCTCCCTGGGGCTGGCCAAGACTAGATCATTCGCAAGACAACAACGTTCCATGACACAACAACCATTCAGGATGACAACGCTGTTGTGGCGAGGGAGCTTGTCGAGTCGTCGCACCGTCCCGCACGGCGGCGAAGCCGACGTTTTTGGGGTCGCTCCGCAACCCAGCGGGAGCAAGCTCCCTCGCCACAGGGGATTTGCGTTATACCGAGAGACCGTGCTGCTTGAGGAATGCGATAAACGCTTCTTCATCCATGACTTTCACGCCCAGCTCATTGGCTTTGGTCAACTTCGACCCGGCGCCCGGCCCCGCGACCACGCAATGGGTTTTGGCGGAAACGGAACCGGCAACTTTGGCGCCAAGGCTTTCCAGATGGTCCTTGGCCACATCGCGACTCATCAATTCGACCTTGCCGGTCAGCACCCAAGTCTCCCCGGCCAGCGGCAAGCCTTCGACGACTTTCTTTTCGCTTTCCCAGTGCATGCCGAAATCACGCAGTTGCTTTTCAGCAGACTCGGCAAGCTGACGATGCTCGGGCACAGCGAAAAACTCGCGAACCGAATTGGCCTGTTTCTCCGGCAGCGCCTGGCGCATGTCCAGCCAATCGGCGTCCATCACGCCTTGCAGCGAGCCAAACTTGTCCGCCAGCTTCTGCGCCCCGCCCGGCCCGACCGAAGGAATATGCAGCTTGTCGAGGAAGCCGCCGAGCGTGGTGCTGGCCGCAAACTCCGCGCCCAACTCGCCCTGATCCTGAATCTGCAAACCGTGACCGAGCAGCTCGGTGATCACCTGCTGGTTGTGCGCATCTTCGAAGAAGCTGTGAATCTCGCGCGCCACTTCCAGGCCGACGTCCGGCAGATACGTCAGCACCTGTGGCAAAGCCTGCTGCACGCGCTCCAGCGAACCCAGCGAGCGCGCCAGCACCTTGGCCGTCTCCTCGCCGACATCGGGAATCCCCAGCGCATAGATGAAACGCGCCAGCCCCGGCTTTTTACTGTCTTCAATCGCAGCGAGCAGTTTGTTGCTCGAGACCTCGGCAAAGCCTTCCAGGTCGACGATGTCGTCAAACTTCAGCGCATACAGATCGGCGGGCGAACTGACCAGACCTTCGTCCACCAGTTGCTCGACGCTCTTGTCGCCGAGACCTTCGATGTCCATCGCACGCCGCGACACGAAGTGAATGATCGCTTGCTTGAGCTGCGCACCGCACGCCAGGCGCCCGACGCAGCGATACACCGCGCCTTCGCTGATGGTTTCCTTGCCCTTACTGCGCTTGACCAGTTGCGTGCGCTCGACGTGCGAGCCACAGACCGGGCAGCTTTCGGGAATCTGCACGGGGCGCGCATCTTCGGGACGGCGCTCGGTGACCACTTGCACCACTTGCGGGATCACGTCACCGGCGCGGCGAATGATCACCGTGTCGCCAATCATCAGACCCAGACGCGCGACTTCGTCCATGTTGTGCAGCGTGGCATTGGCCACGGTGACGCCAGCCACCTTGACCGGTTTCAGCCGTGCAACCGGGGTGACCGCGCCGGTGCGACCGACCTGGAATTCCACATCGAGCAGTTCGGTGAGTTCTTCCATCGCCGGAAATTTGTGCGCGATAGCCCAGCGTGGTTCGCGCGCACGGAAGCCCAATTCGCGCTGGTCGGCAATGCTGTTGACCTTGAACACCACACCGTCGATTTCGTAGGTCAGCGCGTTACGCCGAGCGCCGATGTCGCGGTAGTAGTCGAGGCATTCGTCGATGCCTTTGGCCAGTTTCAACTCATGACTGATCGGCATGCCCCAGGCTTGCAGTTGCTTGAGATTGCCAATGTGCGTGTCGGCGATATCGGCGGAGATCTGGCCGATGCCGTAGCAGCAGAATTCCAGAGGACGGTTGGCGGTGATCTTCGAATCCAGCTGACGCAGGCTGCCGGCAGCAGCGTTGCGCGGGTTGGCGAAAGTCTTGCCGCCGACTTCCAGTTGCGAGGCGTTGAGCCGCTCGAAACCGGCCTTGGACATGAACACTTCGCCACGCACTTCGAGGGTCGCGGGCCAGCCTGTGCCATGCAACTTCAGCGGAATATTGCGCACGGTGCGCACGTTGACGCTGATGTCCTCGCCGGTGGTGCCGTCGCCGCGTGTGGCGCCGCGCACCAATACGCCGTCCTGATACAGCAGGCTGACCGCCAGGCCATCGAGTTTCGGTTCGCAGCTGTATTCCACTGCCGCGCTGCCGCCAAACAGATCGCCGACCGGCAGATCCAGACCTTCGGTCACCCGCCGGTCGAACTCGCGCATGTCGGTTTCTTCGAAGGCGTTGCCGAGGCTGAGCATCGGCACTTCGTGACGCACTTGAGTGAATGCGGTCAGCGCCACGCTGCCGACGCGCTGGGTCGGCGAGTCACTGGTGATCAACTCCGGATTGGCCGCTTCCAGCGCCTTGAGCTCGTGGAACAACCGGTCGTACTCGGCGTCCGGAATGCTCGGCTCGTCGAGGACGTGGTATCGGTAGTTGTGCTGATCCAGCTCAGCGCGCAGCTCTAGAATGCGGTTTTTGGCGGCGGTCATGGGTGTTCTCTCATAAAGCAAAAGAGCAGCCGAGGCTGCTCCAATTTCAACAGTAAAAGATCGCAGCCTCGTTGCACTCGACAGCTCCTACAGGAGCTGCGGTTGCGATCCTTTGGTCTTAACGCTTCTGGGTCAAGGCGCGGCGTTCGAATTCGACGATGCGCTGGCGGTAGTGCTCGATGGTCTGCGCGGTCAGAACACTGCGCTGGTCATCTTTCAACTCGCCGTTGAGTTCCTGCGACAGCTTGCGCGCTGCAGCGACCATCACGTCGAAGGCTTGCTTCGGATGCCGCGGGCCTGGCAGGCCGAGGAAGAAGCTCACTGCCGGGGTGCTGAAATGGTCGATGTCGTCCAGATCGAAAATACCCGGCTTGACCGCATTGGCCATGGAGAACAGCACTTCGCCGTTGCCGGCCATGCTTTCGTGACGGTGGAAAATATCCATCTCGCCGAAACGCAGACCGCTTTCCAGAATGTTCTGCAACAGCGCCGGGCCTCTGAAGCCGGCGGCGTCGCGGCAGATCACGCTGATCACCAAGACTTCTTCGGCTTGTGGCTGATCTTTTTCCACAGCTGCCGGTGCTGGCTTGGCGTCGTGGACAAAGTCGTCATCACGGCTGCTGAAGCTCGGGCCGTCGTTCAGATCCAGATCAAGGTTCAGGTCACCCTGCGCCGGGCCGTTGGCGCCACGCTTGCCGCGCTTGGAAGCGGATTCACGCGGCTCACGCGCTTCACGGGCCGGCATGCTCACCGACGGCAGATCATGCTCGTCCAGTTGCGGCTCTTTATGGTTATCCAGTACGCGAGACGGGCCCAACAGCTCGGCGCTGGTGTCCTCGTCCGGCAAATTGGACAGACTTCGGTCAAGACGGAACTTCAGTTTTCCCTTGCCGCCGCGCATACGGCGCCAGCCATCGAAAAGAATACCGGCAATCACTATGATGCCGATGACGATCAGCCACTCGCGCAGACCGATTTCCATTTAATCCCGTGCCTCTATAAAAAATGCTGAAAAATAAGGGGTTTACACTGCGCAAACCGCTTTAAAACGTGGCGCCAACTCTATGTTCTGACAGGCGTTTTGCCCACGTATACGAAAAATTGACATTAAACTAGCACGACCAAAGGCAACTTTACACCGTCTGTCTCATTGGCTTGCGCGAATATGTCGATTGGCCAGCAAGTCGAAGGCGGTAAAAAAGTCCTACAACCTTCAATTACCTTTCCGACAGCGCGCCGGCTCAGGCATCCACCATCGCCATCGCCTCCTCGACATCCACTGCTACCAGCCGCGAACAACCCGGTTCGTGCATCGTTACACCCATCAATTGATCAGCCATTTCCATGGCGATCTTGTTGTGGGTGATGTAGATAAACTGCACGGTCTGCGACATCTCTTTGACCAAGCGTGCGTAGCGTCCAACGTTAGCGTCATCCAGCGGTGCGTCAACTTCGTCGAGCATGCAGAACGGTGCCGGATTCAATTTGAAGATGGCAAATACCAAGGCCAATGCGGTCAGGGCTTTTTCGCCGCCGGAGAGCAAATGGATGGTGCTGTTCTTCTTTCCGGGCGGCTGCGCCATGATCGTCACCCCTGTATCGAGTAGATCTTCGCCCGTCAGTTCCAAATACGCGCGGCCACCACCGAAAACTTTTGGGAAAAGCGCCTGTAATCCGCCATTGATCTGATCAAAGGTATCTTTGAAACGGTTACGCGTTTCCTTGTCGATCTTGCGAATGACGTTTTCCAGCGTTTCCAGCGCCTCCACCAGATCGGCGTTTTGCGCATCCAGATAACGTTTACGCTCGGACTGTTGCGTGTATTCGTCGATGGCCGCGAGGTTGATCGCGCCCAGCCGTTGAATCCGCGCATTGATCCGCTCAAGTTCTTCTTCGGCGTCCTTTTCACTGACCTCGGCGGTCAGGGTATTGAGCACGCCGTGCAAGTCATAACCGTCTTCCAGCAGTTGATCCTGCAAGGCCTTGCGACGCACGGTCAGGGCTTGCCATTCCATGCGCTGCTGTTCGAGCTGGCCACGGATCAATTGCGATTGTTGTTCGGCCTGAGTCCGGCGTTTTTCCGCGTCGCGCAATTCGCGATCGGCATCTTCCATGGCAATTTGCGCGGTCTTGAGTTCTTCGTCGACGCTCATGCGTTTGTCGAGCAACTCTTCCAGTTTCAGGCGCAGCTCTTCCAGCGGAGCCTCGCCCTCCTCCAGGTTCAGACTGAGTTGTTCACGTTTTTCGGTGAGGCGCTCAGCCTGCATTTCCAGACGCTCAAGCGCCTGACGCGTGGAGTCGTGTTGCGCGCGTAGCGAGCCGAGACGCACAGCCAATTGATGGGCGTGATCCTTGTGCTGGCGCGCTTCCTGCCGCACGCGGTCGAGGCGTTCGCGCAGGCTGTCACGCTGGGCCAGCAGCAATTCGCGCTGCTCGGTATCCAGCGCCATGGCGTCGAGGGCGTCCTGCAATTGAATGCGCGCTTCGCCGACGTTTTCGTGTTCCAGCGCGCGCTGTTCACCCAGCTCGACAAGCTCTTCATCGAGACGTTTGCGACGCAGCGTCAGTTGCTCAGCCTTGGCTTTGCCGGCGGACAACTGGGCTTTCAATTCACCCTGCTGACGCGCTTCGTCTTGCAGCAAGCGGCGCAAATGTTCGCGACCGTTTTCCTGCTGACGCTGTTGCGCGCGCAGGGTCTGCAAGCGGTTTTCCATGGCCTCGACCGTGGCTTCGCGCTCTTCACGCTCCAGATGCAGATCCTGGATTTCCTGACCGCGGGCGAGCATGCCGCTTTCGGCTTCGCTGGCACGGCGCACCCGCAGAAAGTGCCGGCCGATCCAGTAACCGTCGCGGCTGATCAAGCTTTGTCCGGCCGCTAATTGCCCGCGCAGGGCCAACGCCTGCTCAAGACTGTCGACCGGTTTGACCTGGCCCAGCCACGGCGACAGGTCGATCTGTGCTTCGACCTTGTCGAGCAGACTGCCGGGCACGCGCACACCGTCGTTGCCCGGGCTGAGCAGGCGCAAATCGCCCTGCGCAAAACCGGACAAATCGAAGCCGTCGAAATCATCCACCAGCACCGCTTGCAGATCGGCGCCGAGCACGGTTTCCACCGCCAGCTCCCAACCGGCCTCGACCTTCAGACCTTCAGCCAGACGCGGACGCTCGGCGAGGTTGTGTTCCTTCAGCCATTCGGCGGTGCCGGTGCCCGGATCAAGCGCGGCTTGCTGCAAGGCTTCGAGCGATGCGAGGCGACCGTTAAGCCGCTGCAAATCGCCTTGCGCCTGCTGCTGCGCGGTCAGCGCTTGTTGCAATTCCTGACGCAGTTGTTCGAGTTTTTCGACCTGCGCTTCTTCGCTGGTCTGCAAATCTTCAAGGGTGGCTTCCGACTCGGCGAGTTGTTCGCTGAGCTCCATGATCGCCGCGTCTTCCGGATCGGCCGAAAGCAACGCGCGTTCTTCGCCGAGACGTTTCTGCCGATCGGCCAGACGCTCCATGCTGGTTTCCAGCTGCTGGATCCGCGACTGCTGCACTTCGGCCTGACGCCGTGGTTCGGCGGCGGTCAGGTTGAACGTGTCCCATTGCTCCTGCCAGCCATGCATGGTGGTTTCTGCATCTTCCAGCGCGGCGGCGGCTTCTTCAGCAGCGGCGTTGGTGATTTCCTGCTCGGGAGTCAACTGGTCGAGCTCTTCGCCGAGGGTCAGCAGCAACGTGCGGTCGTGGCCCAGGTGCGATTCGGTTTCGAGTCGCGCGCGCTCGGCTTCTTTCAGATCGTCCTGCAACTGGCGCAAACGCTGCTGGCCGTGCTGGATGCTCTGCTCAACCCGGGCGATGTCGCCGCCGACCGAATAAAAGCGGCCCTGCACCAGATTGAAGCGCTCCGACAGATCATGGTGCCCGTCGCGCAGGCGTTCGATGGCCGCATCGGCGTTGCGTTGCTCGGCGACCAGCGCTTCGAAACTGATTTCCTGGGTGCCGATGATCGCTTCGCGCTGACCGACCTGATCGTTCAGATCCTGCCAGCGCAGCGCCGACAGTTGCGCCTTGAGCTGACGCTCTTCGCCCTTGAATTCCTGATACTTCTTCGCGGCCTCGGCCTGGCGGTGCAAGCGCTCGAGTTGACGCTCAAGTTCATCGCGCAGGTCAGTCAGACGAGCGAGGTTTTCGTGAGTGCGGCGGATACGGTTTTCAGTCTCGCGCCGCCGCTCTTTGTACTTGGAGATCCCCGCCGCTTCTTCGATGAAGTTGCGCAAGTCTTCCGGTTTGGATTCGATCAGCTTGGAGATCATCCCCTGCTCGATGATCGAGTAGCTGCGCGGGCCGAGGCCGGTGCCGAGGAAAATGTCAGTGATGTCGCGGCGCCGGCATTTGGTGCCGTTCAGGTAATAGGTGGTCTGGCTGTCGCGAGTGACTTTACGCCGGATCGAGATCTCGGCGTATGCCGCGTAGGCGCCGATCAGCGTGCCGTCGGAGTTATCGAAGACCAGTTCAATGCTCGCCTGGCTCACCGGTTTGCGACTGGTCGAACCGTTGAAGATGACGTCGGTCATCGATTCGCCACGCAGGTTTTTCGCCGAACTTTCGCCCATCACCCAACGTACGGCGTCGATGATGTTCGACTTGCCGCAACCGTTCGGCCCGACGACCGCCGCCATGTTACTGGGGAAGTTCACCGTGGTCGGATCGACGAAGGATTTGAATCCCGCCAGTTTGATGCACTTGAGCCGCAAGGTCAGGCAACCGTCAGGGCGGACACCACCAGATCGCAACTGCGCTGGGCGTAAGCCGTCAACACGATGCGGATCTGCGGCAAATCACGGGCGAGGACGGCGGCGAGCAAGCGCTCGAACAGTTCGAGAAATTCGCTCATCTCGGCTTTGCGCTGTTCGAGGGCGAGGAAGTACGCACGGCTCATCGCCGGTTGCAGATTCTCGACGGTTTCTTGCAGGTACGGATTGTTGGCGAACGGGTACGCGGCGCGCATGACGTTGAAACTGTCGTCAACGAAGGTGCGGATGTCCTGACGCTCGTAGCTGGCGGCCAGACGCTGCTGGATCTGCACGAACGGCGCCATGTCGGACTGGACTTGCCAGCCGTTGGCCACCGAGTTACCGAGCAGGATGTACAACTCGCTCATCAGCGTGCACAGGCTCTGCACCTTGTGCGCCGTGAGTTCGGTAACGTGCGCGCCACGGCGCGGCAGGATCGCGATCAGGTGCCGGCGTTCGAGGATCAGCAAGGCTTCACGGACCGAACCGCGACTGACGTTGAGCGCCAGCGTGACCTTCTGTTCCTGGATGCGCTCTCCCGGCTTCATTTCGCCACGAATGATTCGTTCGGCGAGGTGGTGAGCAATTTGCTCGGCGAGGCTGTCCGGCGCCTTGAACGTCATGGTTGTCCTTCAAACTCTTCGATCTGCACAAGCGGCGCAGTGTAGCGCAATGCGCGGTCATGGCGGAGTGCCCGCACAGCGGTTTTTGGCACGAATTCCGCAAAAAAGCAGGGGATCGATACAAGGTCAATACTGAATAGACAGGTTGTTTATCGACAAAGCCGATTTTCTTGACCTTTAAGTCAGAAAACAATTGACCGAAAAGTCAGAGCTGCTAAATTCGGTTCAAGTCGCTTAACAACAATAATGAGTTTGCGAGGCCTTCCGTGATCCAGTTTTTACTAAACCAGGAACTCCGTAGCGAGCACGCCCTGGACCCGAACCTGACCGTGCTCAATTACCTGCGTGAACACGTGGGCAAATCCGGTACCAAAGAAGGCTGCGCCAGCGGTGATTGCGGCGCTTGCACCGTGGTGGTCGGCGAGTTGCAAACGGATGACGACGGTCGCGAGCACATTCGCTATCGCAGCCTCAATTCGTGCCTGACCTTCGTTTCGTCGCTGCACGGCAAGCAATTGATCAGCGTCGAAGACCTCAAACATCAGGGCGAACTGCACAGCGTGCAGAAAGCCATGGTCGAGTGCCACGGCTCGCAGTGCGGCTTCTGCACTCCGGGTTTTGTGATGTCGCTGTTCGCGCTGCAAAAGAACAGCGATGCGCCGGATCATGCCAAGGCTCACGAAGCGCTGGCCGGCAACCTCTGCCGCTGCACCGGCTACCGGCCGATTCTGGCCGCCGCCGAACAATCCTGCTGCGGCAAGCAACCCGATCAATTCGATGCTCGCGAAGCCGAGACCATCGCCCGCCTCAAAGCCATCGCCCCGACCGACATCGGCGAACTCAACAGCGGCGACAAGCGCTGCCTGGTGCCCCTGACCGTCGCCGATCTGGCTGACCTCTACGACGCCTATCCACAAGCCCGCCTGCTGGCGGGCGGCACCGACCTCGCGCTGGAAGTCACCCAGTTTCACCGCACGTTGCCGGTGATGATCTACGTCGGCAACGTCGCCGAAATGAAGCGCATCGAGACCTTCGATGATCGCATCGAAATCGGCGCCGCTGCCGCCCTCTCCGACTGCTACGAAGCGTTGAACGCCGAGTACCCGGATTTCGGCGAATTGCTGCATCGCTTCGCCTCGCTGCAGATCCGCAACCAAGGCACCCTCGGCGGCAACATCGGCAACGCCTCGCCGATCGGTGACTCACCGCCGCTGCTGATCGCCCTCGGCGCGCAGATCGTGCTGTGCAAGGGCGAAGTCCGCCGCACGCTCAACCTCGAAGACTATTTCATCGACTACCGCGTGACTGCGCGTCAGGAAAGCGAGTTCATCGAGAAGATCATCGTGCCGCGTGCCAGCGCTGAACAACTGTTCCGTGCCTACAAGGTTTCCAAGCGTCTGGACGATGACATTTCTGCGGTGTGCGCCGCGTTCAATCTGCGCATCGAAAACGGCGTGATCGCCGATGCGCGCATCGCCTACGGTGGCATGGCAGCAATTCCGAAACGCGCCGCACATTGCGAAGCCGTGCTGCTCGGCCAGCCATTCAACAACGCCGTGATCGAACGCGCCTGCGCCGCTCTGGCAGAAGATTTCACCCCGCTCTCGGACTTCCGCGCCAGCAAGGAATATCGCCTGCTCAGCGCGCAGAACCTGCTGCGCAAATACTTCATCGAACTGCAAACACCGCACATCGAGACTCGGGTGACCGCTTATGTCTAATCATCACGGCGTAGAGAAAACTCAAGCTGAACTGGCCGAACTGTTCGCCAAGGATCTGACCAGCGGTGTCGGCCGCAGCGTCAAGCACGACAGCGCGGCCAAGCATGTGTCCGGTGAAGCGCAGTACATCGATGATCGGCTCGAATTTCCGAACCAGTTGCACCTTTATGCACGCATGTCGGATCGCGCCCACGCGAAAATCATCAGCATCGACACCACGCCGTGCTACGCCTTCGAAGGCGTGCGCATCGCCATCACCCACAAAGACGTGCCGGGTCTGAAAGACATCGGCCCGCTGCTGCCGGGCGATCCGCTGCTGGCGATTGACGACGTGCAATTCGTCGGTCAACCGGTACTCGCCGTGGCCGCGAAAGATCTGGAGACCGCGCGCAAAGCCGCGATGGCCGCGATCATCGAATACGAAGATCTGGAGCCAGTGCTCGACGTGGTCGAAGCCCTGCGCAAACGCCATTTCGTGCTCGACAGCCACACCCATCAGCGCGGCGACTCGGCCACGGCTTTAGCGACTGCCGAACATCGCATCCAGGGCACGCTGCACATAGGCGGCCAGGAACACTTTTATCTGGAGACGCAGATCTCTTCGGTGATGCCGACCGAAGACGGCGGCATGATCGTCTACTGCTCCACACAGAACCCCACTGAAGTGCAGAAACTGGTGGCCGAAGTCCTCGACGTATCCATGAATAAAATCGTCGTCGACATGCGCCGCATGGGCGGCGGTTTCGGTGGCAAGGAAACTCAGGCCGCCAGCCCGGCGTGCCTGTGCGCGGTGGTCGCGCACCTCACTGGCCAGCCGACCAAGATGCGCCTGCCACGCGTCGAAGACATGCTGATGACTGGCAAGCGTCACCCGTTCTACGTCGAGTACGACGTCGGCTTCGACAGCACCGGGCGCCTGCACGGGATCAACATGGATCTGGCCGGCAACTGCGGCTGCTCGCCGGACTTGTCGGCATCGATTGTCGACCGCGCGATGTTCCACTCGGACAACTCGTACTACCTCGGCGACGCGACCATTAACGGTCATCGCTGCAAGACCAACACCGCGTCGAACACCGCTTACCGCGGCTTCGGCGGCCCGCAAGGCATGGTCGCCATCGAAGAAGTGATGGACGCAATTGCCCGCCACTTGAACCTCGACCCACTGGCGGTGCGCAAGGCCAACTACTACGGCAAGACCGAGCGCAACGTCACGCACTATTACCAGACCGTCGAGCACAACATGCTCGAAGAAATGACCGCCGAACTCGAAGAAAGCAGCCAGTACCACGAGCGCCGCGAAGCGATCCGTCGCTACAACGCCAACAGCCCGATTCTGAAAAAAGGCCTCGCGCTGACCCCGGTGAAATTCGGCATTTCCTTCACTGCGAGTTTTCTCAATCAGGCCGGCGCGCTGATCCACGTCTACACCGACGGCAGCATCCATCTGAACCACGGCGGCACCGAAATGGGCCAGGGTCTGAACACCAAAGTCGCGCAAGTTGTGGCCGAAGTTTTCCAGGTGGAAATGGATCGGGTGCAGATCACCGCGACTAACACTGACAAGGTGCCTAACACCTCACCGACCGCGGCTTCCAGCGGTGCTGACCTTAACGGTAAGGCTGCGCAGAATGCGGCAGAAATCATCAAGCAACGGCTGATCGAATTCGCCGCCCGCCACTTCAAGGTCAGCGAAGAAGATGTGGAATTTCACAATGGCCATGTAAGGGTTCGCGATCACATCCTGACCTTTGAAGCGCTGATCCAGTTGGCGTATTTCAATCAGGTTTCGCTGTCGAGCACCGGGTTCTACAAGACCCCGAAAATCTACTACGACCGCAGCCAGGCGCGTGGTCGGCCGTTCTACTATTTCGCCTTCGGCGCGGCGTGCTGTGAAGTGATCGTCGACACCCTGACCGGCGAGTACAAAATGCTGCGCACCGACATCCTGCACGACGTCGGCGCTTCGCTGAACCCGGCCATCGATATCGGTCAGGTCGAGGGCGGTTTCGTGCAGGGCATGGGCTGGCTGACCATGGAAGAACTGGTGTGGAACAACAAGGGCAAGCTGATGACCAACGGCCCGGCCAGCTACAAGATCCCGGCGGTGGCGGACATGCCGCTGGACCTGCGGGTGAAGCTGGTGGAGAACCGCAAGAACCCGGAAGACACGGTGTTCCATTCCAAGGCTGTCGGTGAGCCGCCGTTCATGCTCGGCATTGCGGCGTGGTGTGCGCTCAAGGATGCGGTGGCGAGTCTCGCTGACTATAAGCATCAGCCGAAGATTGATGCGCCGGCGACACCGGAGCGAGTGTTGTGGGGGTGTGAGCAGATGCGGCAGTTGAAGGTGGCGAAAGCCGTCGAGGCCGAAACCGAGTTGGCTTCGCTCTAGACCGAGGTGCGGCCATCGCTGGCAAGCCAGCTCCCACAGGTTTTGTGGTGTTCGCTAAATCTGGATTCCACGCGGACCTTGTGGGAGCTGGCTTGCCAGCGATGAGGCCCGAACAGACAACGAAGATGTCGAGGTGAATATGTACAACTGGATCGACGCCCTCGCCGACCTGCAGAACCAGGGCGAGCCCTGTGTTCTGGTGACGATCATCGAAGAGCTCGGCTCGACGCCGCGCAACGCCGGCTCGAAGATGGTCGTCAGCGCTCGCCAGACTTTCGACACCATCGGTGGCGGGCACCTGGAATACAAAGCCATGCAAATCGCCCGCGAGATGCTCGCCAGCGGCAAGCAGGACACGCATCTGGAACGCTTCAGCCTCGGCGCCAGCCTTGGCCAGTGCTGCGGCGGCGCCACGGTGTTGCTGTTCGAACCGATGGGCCAGGTACAGGCGCAAATCGCGGTATTCGGTGCGGGCCACGTCGGCCGCGCGCTGGTACCCTTGCTCGCCAGCCTGCCATGCCGGGTGCGCTGGATCGATTCGCGCGAAGAAGAATTCCCCGCGCAGATCCCCCACGGCGTGCGCAAAATCGTCAGCGAAGAACCGGTAGACGAAGTCGACGACCTGCCCGCCGGCAGCTATTGCATCGTCATGACCCACAACCATCAACTGGATCTGGAACTTACTGCCGCGATCCTCAAACGCAACGACTTCACCTGGTTCGGCCTGATCGGCTCGAAGACCAAACGCGCCAAGTTCGAACACCGTTTGCGTGACCGTGGCTTCGACGCCAGCGTCGTGCAGCGCATGCGTTGCCCGATGGGCATAGGCGAAGTCAAAGGCAAGTTGCCGGTGGAAATCGCCATCTCCATCGCCGGCGAAATCATCGCCACCTACAACGCCAATTTCGGCCAGCACAGCGCCAGCGCCGAACCGATTGCCAAACTGCTGCCGGTGTCCCGGCGCAGTCAGGCCACCCAACTCAAAGCCTCAAATTGATTAGCCTCACATATAGAGAACGACATGCCTCTGACTCGTAAAGCCTACCGCGCCGCCATCCTGCACAGCATCGCCGACCCCGCCGAGGTCGGCATCGAAGCCTCCTACGAATATTTCGAGGACGGTCTGCTGGTGGTCGATGACGGCAAGATCAGCGCCCTCGGCCACGCCAGCGAACTGCTGCCGACCCTGGCGGCGGATATTGAGATCAACCACTACCAAGACGCACTGATCACCCCCGGCTTCATCGACACGCATATCCATTTTCCGCAAACCGGCATGGTCGGTGCCTACGGCGAGCAACTGCTCGATTGGCTGAACACCTACACCTTTCCGTGCGAAAGCCAGTTCGCCGACAAGGCCCACGCCGACGAAGTTGCCGACATTTTTGTCAAGGAACTGCTGCGCAACGGCACCACCACCGCGCTGGTGTTCGGCAGCGTGCATCCGCAGTCAGTGAACGCGTTCTTCGAAGCCGCCGAGAAGCTCGACCTGCGCATGATCGCTGGCAAGGTGATGATGGATCGCAATGCGCCGGACTATCTGACCGACACGCCGGAATCGAGCTATGTCGACAGCAAGGCGTTGATCGAGCGCTGGCACGGCAAAGGTCGTCTGCACTACGCAGTGACGCCGCGCTTCGCCCCGACCAGCACCCCGGAACAGTTGACCCTCGCTGGTCAATTGCTCGGCGAGTACCCGGATCTGTACATGCAGACCCACATCAGCGAAAACCTCAAAGAGGTCGAGTGGGTCAAGGAGCTGTTCCCGGAGCGCAAGGGTTATCTCGACGTCTACGATCACTACAAATTGCTCGGCGAGCGCTCGGTGTTTGCCCACGGCGTACATCTGTGCGACGACGAATGCGCGCGCCTTGCAGAGACCGGTTCGGCGATCGCCTTCTGCCCGACCTCGAACCTGTTCCTCGGCAGCGGTTTGTTCAATCTGCCGATGGCCGAGAAGCATAAAGTCAATGTCGGCCTCGGGACTGACGTTGGCGGCGGCACCAGTTTCTCGCTGCTGCAAACCTTGAATGAAGCGTACAAAGTGATGCAGTTGCAGGGTGCGCGTTTGAGCCCGTTCAAGTCGCTGTATCTGGCGACTTTGGGCGGTGCGCGTGCGCTGCGTCTGGAGGACAAGATCGGTAATCTGCAGCCGGGCAGCGACGCCGACTTCCTGGTGCTCGATTACAACGCTACGCCGCTGCTGAGCTATCGCTTGAAGCAGGCCAACAACATTGCCGAGACGTTGTTTGTGTTGATGACGCTGGGCGATGACCGGACGGTTGCCCAGACCTATGCGGCGGGTGCGTTGGTGCATCAGCGCTAGTTTTCTGCGGACAAAAAAATCCCCCGGTGGTGTTCAGCCCCGGGGGATTTTTTGTTGCCTGTCAGAAAGTCATCGCTGGCAAGTCGGTCTACTTTAAAGCTTGGCGGCAGGGCGCCCCGGCTTCTTGGTCTGCAACAAATGCGAGAACACCGCATGCAGATCATCCGACGCACTTTCCTCATCGAGGTTGAGTTTGCTGTCGATGTGATCCATGTGATGCATCATCAGATCCACCGCCAGCTCGCCGTTGCGCGCTTCAATCGCGTCGATGAGCTGGGTGTGTTCGTCGTAGGAACAGTGCGAGCGGTTGCCACTTTCATACTGCGCGATGATCAACGAAGTCTGCGACACCAGGCTGCGCTGAAAGCTGATCAGCGGTGCGTTCTTCGCCGCTTCGGCCAGCTTCAGGTGAAATTCGCCCGACAGACGGATGCCGGCGCCGCGATCACCACGAGAGAAGCTGTCGCGCTCGTCGTTGACCATCTGCCGCAGTTCGGCAATTTCTTCAGCCGTCGCGTGTTGCACCGCCAGTTCAGTGATCGCGCGCTCTACCAGACGGCGGGCGAGGAACACTTGGCGCGCCTCGTCGACACTCGGACTGGCAACCACCGCGCCACGATTGGGCCGCAACAACACCACGCCTTCATGGGCCAGACGCGAGAGTGCGCGGCGAATGATGGTGCGGCTGACCCCGAAAATTTCCCCCAGCGCTTCTTCGCTCAACTTGGTGCCGGGTGCCAGGCGCTGTTCGAGAATGGCCTCGAAGATATGCGCATAGACAATATCGTCCTGGGTGCCGGTGCGGCCGGCTTTGCCTGCTCGCGGTTGTTTCTTGAGGGGTTGCAACTGTTCGTTCATGGGCACTCGAGTCGGAAGAACTGCGGCGAATAGACCGTGACTGTAATACGGCACAGTCGGTCGCTGGCAAGTATCGCGTAAAAAACACAGCGATTGTACACAATGGATGGTGGCAACACGACTGTACGGCTGTTTGTGACTTCCGCTGTATCGCAACGCTCCGTTACGTTTGAGTTTAGGCTTGAAAACCAAAACTGCCGCCACGGAACATTGTGGCGAGGGAGCTTGCTCCCGCACGGCTGCGCAGCAGTCGTAAACCTTTGACGCGGTCTGGCTGACACTACGGCGATGCCTGCATTGGGGCTGCTTCGCAACCCAGCGGGAGCAAGCTCCCTCGCCACAAAAGCTGAGCCAGGCATAAAAACCTGTTGGATTCACTGCTTCTATAAACAAGGAACACCGCTGTCATGAACGACATCACCCACACGCGCCTGCGCCCTTTCGCGGACACTTCGCCCTCGGCCATCGTCGCCGGGTTCATTGCGATGATGACCGGCTACACCAGCTCGCTGGTGCTGATGTTCCAGGCCGGGCAAGCGGCGGGCCTGAGCAGCGGGCAGATTTCCTCGTGGATCTGGGCGATCTCTATTGGCATGGCGGTGTGCTCGATCGGCCTGTCGCTGCGCTACCGCACGCCGATCACGATTGCCTGGTCGACACCTGGCGCTGCATTGCTGATCACCAGCCTCGGCGGCGTGAGCTATGGCGAAGCGATTGGTGCCTATGTCACCTGCGCGGTGCTGGTGACCATTTGCGGCATGACCGGTAGTTTCGAACGGCTGGTGAAAAAGATTCCGGCATCGCTGGCGGCCGCGTTACTGGCGGGGATTCTGTTCAAGATCGGCAGTGAAATCTTCGTTGCCGCGCAGCACCGCACCGGGCTGGTGCTGGGGATGTTCTTCACTTATCTGGTGGTCAAGCGTCTGTCGCCGCGCTATGCAGTGCTCGCCGCGTTGCTGATCGGCTCCGCGCTGTCGGGCTTCATGGGGCTGCTGGACTTCAGCGCTTTTCATCTGGAAGTGGCGACGCCGGTGTGGACCACGCCGCACTTCTCGCTCGCGGCGACCATCAGCATCGGCATCCCGCTGTTCGTGGTGGCGATGACCTCGCAAAACATGCCCGGCATCGCCGTATTGCGCGCCGACGGTTACAACGTCCCGGCCTCGCCGCTGATCACCACCACCGGTATCGCCTCGCTGCTGCTGGCGCCGTTCGGCTCCCACGGTATTAACCTGGCGGCAATCAGCGCGGCGATCTGCACCGGGCCGCATGCGCATGAGGATCGCAACAAGCGTTACACCGCTGCGGTGTGGTGCGGGATTTTCTACGGGATCGCCGGGGTGTTCGGCGCAACATTGGCGGCGCTGTTTGCTGCGCTGCCGAAAGAACTGGTGCTGTCGATTGCCGCGCTGGCGCTGTTCGGTTCGATCATCAATGGCTTGAGCATTGCCATGACCGAGGTCAAGGAGCGCGAAGCGGCGCTGATCACGTTCATGGTCACGGCGTCGGGGCTGACGCTGTTTTCCATCGGTTCGGCGTTCTGGGGGATTGTGGCGGGGGTGTTGACGTTACTGATATTGAATTGGCGTAAAGGCTAAAAGATCGCAGCCTCGTTGCACTCGACAGCTCCTACAAGGGATTGCGGAGATCCTGTAGGAGCTGTCGAGTAACACGAGGCTGCGATCTTTTGATCTGCAAAAAAAAACGGCGACCCTTGGGTCGCCGTTTTTCATTACATCACTTTGCCGCGTTGACCGGTGTTTCCGGGTACCACACGTCCAGCAGCGGGCTGACGGTCATACCGGTCAGCTCAGTGCGGGATTTCAGCCAGGCTTCAACAGCAGCGCGCTGCTCTTCGTTGACCGAGCCACGCTTCTGCAGGCAAACCAGACCGAAGTCATCGCCGCCAACATAACCCAGACCGTTGGCTTCCATGGCTTCTTTGATGAATGCTTCGAGGAAAGCGTCAATGGCTTCTTCGGACAAGTCTTCTTTGAAGTCCAGGTTCAGTTCGAAACCCAGCTCCATGATTTTGCTAATTTGACAATCTTACCATTTTGATCTAAACCCAATGATTACTGGGGGCAAAGGCAATTTTGGAGACATTACCAAAATGGCAATTGTCAAAAACAAGCTTCGACGGCTCCGATTTTACCCCTTCCGTGCCATCACAGGCAGAGCGGCGGAGCTAATGCAGGCGGCAGTAGATCGGTTAGGTGACGTCGGCGGTGACTACCCTGCTACGGCGCTATCTCTATTTGAATGCTTCTGCGACCTCGCTGGCATACAGGTCACTGAAAAAGTACTTACTTCCCCCTCTGTCCAGAATCTCTACGATCGCTTTTGCGGCGCGATGGCATCGGAGAAATTCTGCATGCTTCGACTTAAACGAAGACATTCTCTATGCGTTCTATTGGCAAAAGTTTTTCAAGAGTTAAAAACTGACCTTCCGCGCATACCGATAATTACCTGGAACCCCAAAAACTTTGATCGTTATGTGGATTGGTGGGATGTGCAAGACAGCTTAATTCCCATCGACAAACGGCTCTATTGGACTGGTTGGCCAGTGGAGAATCGCGCAGGGTCAACTAAGGACATGCATTTGGCTGATCTGTGGAACTCCCATGGCCAAGAGTTTGTTGAAGAAATTCATAGAGAAGTCCGCATACACATGGAGGGGCGCGCAGGTTTTGTGCATGAAAATTTCAAAAAAATGTTTAAATTTTTACATTCGAATCAATCTAGCTGGCCAACGGAAATTTTTAAAGACCCAATTAAAATTTATGATTTTTTTGCAGCGTTCATGCAACATATTTTCACAAATAGAAAACCGACCGATCCTACGCTTCCTAACCTGATGATAAAATGGGATAAACACATAAACCAAATATACAGTATGTTTATCCACTCCAGAGTTTGGGCCACGCCTTTCCGAGAACTCCCCATAATAGGTGCAGAAAGGCCCTCAGGCAATTCAACACATGTAGTCGTCACACCGGACGGAAAAGAAGTCCGAAACAAACTTCTTACCCCAATTCCACTACACATCACACAAACAGAAGCCATCAAACTACTAATCCTTCAAATTAAAGAAGACTTACGCATTGTTAGAGAGTGGGCGACTGCCCAGTCACTCAAGACCATAAAAGCGTTCAATAGGCGCAAGGAACTAGCCTCCTCGGCGACATCTGCTCATAGACACACCTATGCTTTCTGGGAAAATAACACTCTAAGCAATCTAGCCGCTCACTTTGAGAAAGTCACATACGATATAGACTGGAGCGCAGCTGTAAAGGACTACAAAAAATATTGTGATAAGAATATCGGCTCGGCAGATCTAGGTGAAAAACTGGGAATACCAACCACCCATGACCTCTATCCATTTCAATGCCTGTTGATTATTGAACATCCTTGTATCACGAATAGCTTCCTTACCAGATTCGAGCTTTTCGACAAAAACGGAAAGCAAACAGGGTTTTTTGATGAGGGAGGAAAGTCTTATCTTGCAGTACACGACGATGCAAAATTTATTTCCGGTATTAAAGGAAGAAAAGGCGAGAGGCTTGGCAGGCAAAAGTTTGAAATCAGCAGCACAGCCGCTGCAGTAATATCCGATGTCATTACGATAACGAATCAGGCACGACATCACTTAAAATCCCGCAACGATGAAAACTGGCGAAAACTCTTCATTGCAAGCCCTACAGGCGCAACACTACCGAGAGGTGCAACCATCCCTCGCTGGAACAAGCCAACTTTCGAACGGCCGGGGCGCAAACGGTTAGTTACTCGCACGATTGGACAATTTTCTCCGTTTACGGCAAAACGTGAAAATGAACTAAAGCAGCTTATTTGGCGAGTTTGCCCTGACGCGATTAGAGCATCGAAAGGAGTAGAAGTTTATATCGACACTGGCAGCACCAATACAATGCGAGAAAGCCTGGGCCATCATATTGAAGACTCCAAGCTTCTAACCTCTTACCTTCCCGAAGCATTCGTGCGCTTCATTGAAGGGCGAGGGGTAAAAATTGTCCAAAAGGCTCTTATCTGCCACTCCTTAAGAAATAGTCCATTTCTTGTCCAAGGAGCAAACTTTGAGAGCATGGAGCTTCTTGATCAGTTTTTAAAAAACTATGTCCTTAAGGATATTCCCGCATTCTTGACCGATCCTGAGGGCTTAAATGAAACTCGCCTTTCCAGCGAAATCAATGAATTATTAGTTTTAATTGGTGAAGGAAGCCTTAGCGCATTGCTTTCACTGAAAGTCGCAGTGGACTTGGAGAAAGATCAAAGACTCGTATCAGAAGCAGCGCTGGAATGGGCAATGCTGACAAGACTTATTGAGAAAGAGATCGAGAACAGTATTGATCCACTGTTAAAAAAGCACTTGGCAACCGCCAGGAAAAACGTGAACCCTGCACGCATGGTGAACTTGATCTATGGAAAGCCAAAATAGCCTGAAGTTTCTTGATGACCTATTTATAGATCCCGGCGAGCTGTTAAGAAAGGCGTGGTGGCTCCTCTCTGACTTTGACGCCCCAGTTTGGACTATATCCCTACAGTACAAGAAACCCAAGACTCTGGATTGGCGAGTACGACTGAACGACAACAGCTTACTAACAGATCCCAAAAACCATCATATACTCAAAAGCTTTAAGTATTTCCTGACGGGCTCTACCGAATATCCTGGGCAGAAAACACGAGCAGCAAGGGTAGCAGTGACAACCGATAGAGGTCGCTTAACGAATAGCATCTATATACTAGACTACCTCCTTTTGAACGCTGAACGATTTGAACTAGCTCGATACGGTCTAGCAGGATTAAATGAAGGCGACTTGAAATCTATCCTGCATCAATTCGCAAGCACCCAATCGGTTGCTGACTCAATATATACCCTTCCATCTAGAGCAGCCGAGTTTTGTTTGAAGCTTGTCAGTGAAACCCCACCAGAAATTATAAGGCAAATATTAATTGACAAACCTAGTATCGCTGACGTCAGCATTGCCGATTTAGAAAATTGCCAACTCGACGTTTCTCCTTTGCTAATCCCATCGATCCGAGCTGCGCTGTTTCACCATGGGTTCTATAAAGGGTATAGCGCAGGCGGTTTTCACATTCGCATGAGCCGGCTAACTCACAAACTCTACAAAAACACCTTAAAAAAGCACCTCAACAAAGCCCGCATCTATATTCTTTCCTTTTACCCTCAAGAACGCGCCTACCGCAGAGAGTTTCCTGGCGTACCGGTCGCAGGCACTGGAAATGAAGGTATCACCAAGGCTACATATTTTAGCTTTCGCAGACGACTTTATTCAATGGGCGTTCTTCATACGGTCGGAGCTGACGCGCCATTAATAGTTGATATACAAACTATCGAAAACTATATGATCAACCTCGTTCCGTGTCAGCGATTCAGATTAGTGCCCTCTGATATTATATTTGATCAGTTTAAAGAGGCCGTTGAGTTTCATTTCAAATACGGCCGACTCATCATAGACGGCTTTTGCCGCCTAGCAAAACATTGTATTTTAAACAACATAGACATGATCGAGATATCACACCGAGAAGTACAACGCGTTATCGGCCCAGAGCTCACCTCTTTAGGTGTAAAACAGCTAGGACTAGCCTGCAACAACATAAGCCAATGCGACAAGACAGGCAGAAAACCGCGTAAGCAGACCAAAGAAACTTTTTTTACTAGACTTCGAGCGAATCATGGCCTCATTGAACTAGTAGAAATATATGTAGGGTGTGTAGAGTTTGTCGTTGGCGCCCTTATGTCGAGAAGAAGTTCGGAGCTTATATCACTTCCCCCATTCTGCTTAGATAAGACACAAGAATGGTTGATCTTGGATCTCGCTAAAATGTCCAAGGGATTGTTCGGTGAGAGGGACACCCAAGCGCGTCCGATTGACAGGCTTGGTGTAAAGATGATCCGAGAATTACAACGAATGCAGCGTTACCTCAAACGAATTGGGTATATAGAGAAGTATTATTCACTGTTTGCTGCCCCCTCTCAGGGAGGGGAGAGAGGATTGCCGGAGGTAACGGTCGCTTCATTCTACCGAAATCTCGACCTAATGTTTGATTACTTCGAAATACCTACCGACTCAAATGGCAATCGATATTATATTCGCCAACATCAGCTTAGGCGTTTTTTTACCCTTTTGTTCTTTCATTTTTATGGCGAGGGAGGAGTTAATGCAATTCGGTGGATGCTGGGTCATGCAGACATTGAACATATTTGGCATTACATTACTGAGACAATCGATGGTGCGGCTCTACGCGGAGCACGATCCCAATATATAATCGAAGAGATGATGAAAAGCAACGGCTCAAGCTATAACAATCTTGCGAAGATGCTAATGTTAAAATTCGGGGTTGACACCTTCATGTTGGTAGACGAAGAAGAGGCGGACTCTTATATTCAAGACGAATTGGAGAAAGGCAACATTTCTATAGAACCTGTTTTTTTCGAAGATGAAACTGGCAAACGTATGAAAATCGTGGTGAAAATTCTGAACATCGTTGACTAATGGAGGCATAGCGATGAGGCCCTTAAAAAACAAAGCACAGCAGATCGAAACCTCTATTGCATCGCTGATAATTTTATTTGAAAAAATAATTACAGCGCCTAAGGACTACGTTAATGACCAGACAATCCGCAATGCTTTGAAGAGTCAAGGCGGCATCGCCAAGCTACATCTCACTAGTGGATCAGGAGCTACTTTGATGTCCATAAGCCCGATGAGCCTGACGACTTTAAAATCAAAAATATCTACCGTAAGTGATGGACAGACCTTCGAAAGTTTCGACCGCATGCGGATCCAAGCGCTTGATGCACTGGATCATGCATCCCTAATCAAAGACGAGCCCAAAAAACAGACGAAGATAGGGATTCGCCGTGAACTAGAACAAATGAAAATTCAACTTGAGCAACATCGAGAGACAAACTTCAGATTATTACAAGCTCTCTCTAGGGCCCTCGCTGCGATTGAAAGCGTTCGCAACATTACCGACTTTGACTTGAGAGCCAAGCGTGCCAGGGACGAATCCGACACCATTGCAAAAATCCTAACTCTAAATGAATATCCTTTCAATAAAGTGGAGCGCCCGGCGATTGTCCTTGCATTGAACACGGATGCAAAATCATGAATCTTGCAGGTGGCAAACAACTCTATACACCCCTTCCTAATCTAAAATTATTTGGTCATCACGCGCTCGGCAGAGTGGAAATAAAAGATGGAGCAAACTTACCATTTCTTGTCTGGCCAAACTGTAGACCATGCATACCTGCCAATTTATATATGTTGGCCTTGCGTGACACCCCGGGTCGTCACGGAGCTCCGCTATCAAGACGGGGGAGTAAAGGTGGAACCATTGGAGATCATGCCGCTAAAATCAGTCAGCTTATTAGATTTTGCTACCAAAAAAAGGTAGATTTTTTAGAGCTCACAGACTCGCAGTTCGCAGATTTCATCTCAGAAATTAGGATGCAGCGTTTCAAAAATAATATTAGACAACGGCAGAAAAATTCCAAAGGCGTAAATCTAACGGGCCAGGTATGCCTTAAGTTTTTACAGCACATTGGGAATATCGCGGGGCGACCAGATTTTGTTGCGCCCAACGGGGCCATAAACATCTCATATCGAGAGTTCCTACACAAAAGTACAAATGGGCGCACCTTCAAAACCACATCTATATACCATCACAGCTTTTCTGTTGGAGGCGATGCTGCTGACACTCGAAACCCCATTTCAGACAGATCAATCACAGCATTAAAAAACGCGGCCGACGAGGCTGGTACATCTCGCTTCCTCAACTTACGCCGACATATACATATGCTATTTCTTGAGCACACGGGCCCGAGAAGAGGAGAACTAGCAGAGCTCAAAGTCAGCTCTATCAACAAAGCTTTTTCTATGAAACATCCGATGCTAGAGCTTACAACACTAAAAAAAGGCATTTCTACTACGCGGCAGGTGCCGGTATCCAAGATGCTTCTTAATGAAGCTCGAAAGTATATAAAATTTGCACGTTCGAAGGTGATTTGTAAATTCACTAAATCCGGCAGACCGGATCATGATTTTCTGTTCATATCAGAGACGACGGGAAAGCCTCTCGCAGATACCACAATCACCAATGAAATCAATAGTCTTGCAAAATTTGCTCGAATTGATGCGAAGGCATGCCCACACATGTTCAGGCACGCATTCTGTACCAACCTCTTCGTAATCCTGTACCAGCGGTATAAATTCAGCGACAGCAAGGAATTCGAAATCCGCCTATTGAGTGATCACTTATTTCTAGAAGAAGTCCTGCAATATACCGGCCACAGTTCAATCATAGGTTTACTGCCATATTTGAAAACCGCATATACACGACTCAATAAAATTGACGAAACCATTAGCTCCGCACACATTTTAATTCTTCAACAAGAATTCGAATCACATCTTCTACAGCTATGCAAGCAATTGGAAAATGGGTTAACTATCAAAGAGTACTTGAAGGAGGTATATGAGTTATTAGACCTTAAGAATGAGGATGTCGGCATTATTCAAAGCTTGCCCAAGATATAATCACTGCATCCAAACTCTCTTTTCACTGCCAATCGAACCTTTCAACCCATTTAAAACTGCGTAACCTACCTATCTTCAGCAACATTTACCGAGAGCAAATCTCACAACAACAAAACCACCAGCAGTTCAATAAAAATCCCCCACTACTGGTGTCCAACTAGCGTGATTAGGTGCCACCAAATGTCAAAGCAGCTCTTCTACGCCCCCCTTCACCCCGCTCGAAGCCCACAACTCGGGAGTGGGGAGATTGAGGAGCTAAAAGAATTAGCCACATAGATACCCCTTCCCCAGAAAAAAGAACGAATCATTCTCCGACCGCTCACAGTCAGTCGAGCTCCTGTCCAAAAAACTCGTCATCAGCATCCCGCACAAGCTTCACCATGACCTCCGCGTCGGTCACACCTAGCGCGGCGGCGGCCTCATATTGCAGCTGGGCACTGCCAAAATCTCGCATTCTGAAGTAGATGCGACCTAAGTACATATGGGCCAGTCCACGCACCTCTGATTTGTTTTGGTCTGTTATTACTCTGTAGTACCACTCGATTGATTCTTCGATGTCCTCAGCTAACGGAAGAGCAAGTAAATCACTCCCGTCGAGTATCTGACCCAGTTTCAATTGGGCCGATGGATTTCCAGCCACTGCAGCACGGCGGAATAGCGAAGCGGCCAGCCACGGCTCTCTACCGAACATCCCTCCACGTTCATAGATCTGCGCCAACAATAGCATAGCCTCGGCGCACCCCATATCCATCGCCTGCGTGAGTAAATGAATCGGTGACTGGGCGATCATGAATGAGTCTTCGTTTTCCATGATCATCTCGATCATGCGAACGGTTGCCGGTGGGTAGAAATTTTTAGAGGAACGCTTGTAAAACTCGAAGGCCGCGTGCAGATTTTCCGCCCCCTCTCCAAATCCATACTCGGCGAACTGCCCAAGCTGGTAACAGCACACCGCGCACCCTTGTTGATCGCCCATTTTATAAAAACGGAACGCGTCCTCCAGACTGCCCTTTTCGACATAATGATCGCCCAGGGTAAATGCGGCGTTCGGGTGACCATTGCGCTGAGCACCCAGAATCGCCTCCACTCCCCGCCTTTGAGCTTTGTCGTCTGGCTCAAAGTATCTTCCTATTGAGAGGTACAATAGCCCAAGTCGCATCTGAGCATTAAGGCAACCGTGTTCGACAAGCTCACTCAATGTATCAATGATGTCCTGAAAAACTGGGCGCAGTGTTTCAGGGGCCTGTCCATCAATGAGCAACGCTTCCAACGCGGGCAAGCGTTTTTCAACGCCGCGTAATCTCTCTGCAAGACTACATTCTATTTCGAGAATTACCGCAGGCCAGGAACGCTGAAAATGCGTTTTGCAATAGGCGTCCAGATCAGGCCCTAGGGGCCCTACATCACAGAGAATCTGACCATTTGGAAACAGAAACTTGTCGTACTGATAGGCCGTTGCCACTGTCGTAGCACGATATTTTTCGGGGGAGGCATAGAGAGAATTTCGGGTCATGGCTGTGCTCCAGACAATAGAAAACGAACTGCCCACCAGATTGGGCTGGGTCGGATTGAATTGTCTGGCCGTGAAATCATGGCTTGATGTGGCGTTAGCAGCTTCAGCCATTGTATTTCTCAGCTGCTATGAGCCTAGATCCGCCAAGGGGAAAGTCAATGCGTCACCTCCTATTGTCGATCAGCGACACTACGAAATGAGAGATTACTCTCGGCCACAGCTTCAGATGATCATCTGCGTGTCTGGTCAGAGGGTTCTACGGTATCCCATCGCCGCCAACAAAATACTGCCATCGGCAACCGCAACCGCAACCGCAACCCCAAATCACATTGCCCTCAGTCGAAGGTGATCACTCAAACCGCCTATAAGACCTCGACGTTCTGCAGCGCCATGCTTACATTGATCGGCTTCGGTGAATCCTCATGCAGCATCTCCGCTGTGAGTCGCCATTATCACTAAGGACAATGCAATGACCGTCATATCCGGGGATCCGACAACTCAACTCGCATTCTCAATGTTCGAGAACAAAGGTGTTTATGCCGTTTTGCTGGGTTCTGGCGTATCTCGTGCGGCCGGCATTCCTACTGGCTGGGAAATCACAATGGCGCTTGTTGAGCGCGCGGGTATCGCCGCTGGGGCGGGCGCACAGGATGACTGGCTCAAGTGGTATGTGGAACACACTGGTCAACAGCCTAATTATTCCAACCTGCTGGAAGAGCTGGCCATTACCCAGACAGAACGGCGAGCGATCATTCAGGGTTTTCTTGAGCCCACCGCACAGGAGCTGGAGGATGGTCTGAAGATGCCCACCTTGGCTCATCGTTCGATTGCCGCCATGGTGAAGTCAGGTCATATCCGTGTGATCGTCACCACTAACTTTGACCGGTTGATGGAAAATGCACTGCGTGATCTGGGGATCGAACCCACCGTAGTGGGCTCCGAGGACGCGCTATCTGGCGCAGAACCCATTACCCACACTCAGTGCTATATCTTCAAGATTCATGGTGATTACAAAGATGCCAGAATTTTAAATACTGACTCAGAGCTGGGCGAGTACCCAGTAGCCTTCAACGGGCTACTCGACAGGATCATCGATGAGTTTGGATTGATCGTTGCAGGCTGGTCTGGTGAGTGGGATCACGCACTACGAGCCGCATTTCTCAGATCGCCGAGCCGTCGCTACCCGACCTTCTGGTTGTCTCGCGGACGCTTGTCGGAGCGTGGCGAGGAACTCATTGCGCACCGTAAAGCAGTGGTCGTTCAATCTGGCGATGCCGACGCCTTTTTCGTCGGGCTCAGTCAGAAACTGGAAACAATCCAGCAGTCCAGGCAGTTGAATCCAATAGGCGCTGATCTAACCATCGCAATGGCTAAACGCTTTTTGGCGCGCCCCGAATATCAAATTCAACTCGACGACCTGTTCACAGGCGAAACAAAAAGGGTTATCGCCCACTTCGGGCCGGCGTTTACCAGTGACCAGACTCGCTCTCAACAGAACCTCACCGACTGGGTTTACGCATACGAGTCAGCAACCGAGCCATTAGTGCGGCTAGCAACTGTAATGGGCCGCTGGGGATCACACAACGAGCAGAAGCTCGTATTGGATTCGATCAATGGCCTGTTTGCTGAAGCTCAAAAAGTCCAAGGCGGCTATGTGAGCTGGATGGATCAAAAACACTACCCCGCCGCTTTGGTTTTCTATGGGTATGGGTTGGGGTTAACAAAATCTGGTCGGCTCGACGATCTATTCAAGCTGTTTAACGCGCCGCTGCTTAACCGACGCCGTAGCCGCAACCTATCGATGGGTGAGGAGCTATCGCCATTCCTTATAGAAAGTAACCACCGCCAAACCTGGAACGCCTTCAATGGCCAAGAGCGCGCGAGGGCACCTTTCAGTAACAGGCTCGCTTGTGAACTGACCCCAAGGTGGGCAGTTGATTTTGCAGGCATTGAGTCACCAGAATTTCTGTATGAACGCTTCGAATTCTTCTGCCTGCTTCATTTCGCCAAAATGCGGGGGATAACCCAGGAAGTACTGACCGGCATGACTCCGCAAGGCAGAACCAGCCAAATACTCTTGGGGCGAATTTCGTTACTGGAGGAGACGATTACACGATTAGCTCACGAGTACTCAACGGATGAATACCGACAGCCGTTACTCGAAGCGGGCTTTGCTTTCGGTAGCGAACAATATCTGAATGACTTCCTAGATACCCTGAAATCTAATATTCCCTGGTAAATGGAACCTTCATCAAGATCAGTCAACGCACCACTACCCTGTCGGGCACCTGTCGTGTTGCGTAATTCCCGTTTTCTTCATCATCCACACACCAACTACCTGATGGAGCTGAACAATGGATACGACCAACACCACCGGCCAACCACGCATGCTCAACCTTGACGAGTTTGCTGCCCTCGTCCGGAAAATGCGGGAGATTTTCCAATGGTCACAGGAAACCCTCGCGGAGCTGGCGGGCCTCAATGTACGGACTATCCAGCGTGTTGAAAACGCAAAATCCGCAAGCATCGACACCCGCCGCGCGCTAGCCAGAGCTTTCGAAATAGAGGATATCGACGCTTTCAACAAGCCTTTCATCATTCCTGCTGAAGAAGAAATTGAGAAAGAGAAGGCTAGGCTCGAATGTGACTACATCACACTGCCAGCGCTCCCCCTGACTACTGGGAATCAACTAGCGCAGCTTGCTGAGACCTCCACGATGGACATTTCCCAGCCTGGGTTTGAGATGAAGCGTGAGGCGCACGAGGTTTTCGCGGCTCTAGTAGATTATTTTCGTGACTATCGAGATTGTGCTAGCGAGTACTCGGAAAGCAGCAAGTTTGCGGTTTACGACGAGATGCAAACTTTGCTCGATGAGCTGCAACGACTCCAGGTTTCACTCCAGTATGCAACTCGCGAGGTGCATCTAAAATTTGCCCCAGATCAGAAAGACGCAAAGCCGTTGAACGTCAACGTGTCGTACTTGATAGCTTTCGAACGCGGTAGTGCCCCAACGGAATTCGCAGTGTCGAAAAAAATGAATTTTCCTGGCTAACTTGCTTCGTTCCGAGGCCTAAATCGTTATCCCGAACCCAAGAAAGAGACGTGCTATGCCTGAAAGCATCATTTATCTGGACAGCAATGACTATTCAGTGCTCAGCAAAACGCATCTGACGGAGTCAGAAGCACAGGTTCGATCAAAACTCCTGTCGCTCAAAGCTTCGGGCGATGCTGTCTTCGCTTTTTCAGGAGCACATATTTCAGAAATGGCGCCGATGGATCAGCCGTACGCCGATGCCGCCATTCGGCGTACAGGACTCTTGAGAGATCTCTGTGAACGAAACGCAATGATCTCGTTCGACAGATTGATCAAGGCAGAACTTGAGAGTCTGGTGGCCCTTCGTTCTGACCGGATCCAGGTCATGGACGCGAATGGCCAATGGTTCCCCGAACTCGGCGCACTGGTAAGTCCGCTGGACAGCCTGGATATCTCCGGCACCTTGGATAAACAGGCTCAAGACGCATCGCTCAATCGAAAGGAGCGCCGTATGCTCAAGGCGACCACATTAACCAAGAAAGGTCATTTCCGACCGAACTTGAGCCACTTGGGTAAGCCAGATATTGACGAGCTGGTTCAAACGTTTCCGATGCGGGCCAAGGACGCTCAGGTGCTTCATAATTATGTGATTGGAAAAGCGAGTCGGAAAAAAGCTGATGAGGCATTTCTGGAAAGCCTCCGTGACCCGACCTACATGGCACAGTGGTTTCGGGAGCACCACCATAAGCTGGGAGCAATCGGTGAGTGGGTGAGGTACCCCGCGCAAAACCTGATCACAACGATGGAAGCGAACCTAAAACAGCTTCGAACCTTGCTGGCCTGTATGCCTGCAGACGAGCGGGCAGCCATATTGAGCAGTTTCAATAATGGCTTCTGGGTCAAAGTTCAGAACGAGGGCATTCTAGACATCGTCAATCAACTGCTCTCAACTTGGCTACCAGACGCTCCACCCTGCAAAGATATTTCCCTTGTCGACGAGTACTGTCCGGGTTTGTCGACATGCTTGCGAGGGCTCTATAGCTCGGTACGCAACTCCTTCGGAACGGGAACTCGGGTAATGAAGCACAGCGATTTTGTCGACGTTATCCACGCGCTCTACGTGCCCTACGTTTCATTCTTCCGAGCTGATGCGTACATGGCCAGCATACTGCAGCCGCTCGCCAAGCGTTTTGGGACACAGGTTCATTCATCAACCGGTTCTTTGATTAAGGCTTTAGAAGCTCGGCAGCCTTAACCAAAGATTTGAAGATGACGCTCAGCTAGTGGACAGCTTGTTCGACCGGCTCACTGTTTCGCCAGCGCTGTGGGGTGGCTTCCTCGTAAGCCCGATATCGCCAAGCCTAGGCTCCACTTGATCTTATCGATGGCCTTGTATGTCGGTACCCAGTCCAGCGCCAAATGGTATTGATGCTTAAGATTCTCACGGTATCCCTCCAGTCTCCGGCGCTTCCTCTCGTTCAAGTCAGGGTTGAGTAGCTTGAGGGTAACGTCCAAGCAACGTTCTTCGTATTGCGCTTTCCACTTATTACGGAGCATGGCATGAACAAACGGCATGACGGCCAAAACGCCTAAATTGACCTGCAAAGCGAGACACGCGGTGTCGACGGTCAAAATCCCCTGGTGATTGAGTGCGAGCAGCGACATGACGGGCATCGAGGCGCAGGCAACAGCGAATTGCGCCCTCCCAGGTACACCAATGAGCGCCTGGCCGAACGGATGGTATTTGATCATCTTTGTTTCGCTCCCTATGAATGGCCGACTGACAGAATTACAGATACTTCGCAGAGGGCCAAGTCAAAAACAGTGCTGGAAAATCGCCACGGTGCGAACGTTGTGACTGAAGCCTTTCATGGAGAGGAGTTAAGCTTTCGGCCGAACTGGAACATCACATCCTCAAGCCAGCGACTAAAGGCAGCCTGTGAAGCCGGAATCATTAACTGGCGCTCCTCAAGGCTCTGTTCCGGACGATGGGGCATCGAAAAGCTGCTGCTGGAGCCCGTTGGTGGCTCAGCAAACTGCTTATGGGCCACACCATACAAACCGAGCTGGAACCACCCGCCCTTCCCTTCGTTTAAAACATCAAAAGCTGCCTGCGCCGCCTTCCTCACAAAAGAGGGAGAGATGTAGTAGGAGTTGAAGGGGTTGCTGGATGTATCGGGGTTGACCAGGGAAATCGACAACCAGCTCATGCCGGTATCATGGTGCCTCCACACCACTCCTTTCGTGTCCAGGCCCGTGACTTCGGCGTTATCAAAATCTTCATAACCTGCCTTGAGCGTGCTCAGTCCAGCTTGGCAGAGCTTCAAAAAGAAGGCGTCATGCTGGGTATGTACGACGCGCAAAGTTCCCGTCATCACAGGTTGCGGCAGGAAGGCAAGTTCAAGGCGCGCCTCTTCATTTCGATAGCCCCTGCGTCCGTCACCATTTCGCTGTTGTAGCCGCTGAACGAAGTCTTGCTCTGTAATGGCTTGACGGCTGACAGTCAGCTGATTGAGGGCCCAAATGATTGAGTCCGAAAGCTCATGTTCGTTCGTAAAGGTTGCTCGGAACAGACCATCAACATAGTCGGAAACTTCCCAGCGGAAGTCTGCTTGGGGGCCTTCAGCAGGAGTGTCCTGCAAAAATGCCAGAATCGGCTTCCCGCCAGCTTTGGCTCGACGAAACTCCTGTTGCGTCACCGATTCCCCACTGCTCATTTGAAAGCCAAAATCCGATCCAAGAATGAGCACCACCACATCTGCCTGGTCGACCTCCGTCATGCAGGCTTCCTGGGATGAATAAGGCCTTGCGCCAAAGTCCTCGCACATCACTGGGGTATGACCTAGCAGTGAAACAGCCTTTTTGGCTGCCGCACGATACGGCTCAAAATTGCGTACAACGGAGCTGACGAACACCTTCATAGAGATTCCCCAATCAATGCTTCCGCGTCCGGATTTTTAGAAGCGTCGTTCATCATACTGTTTGGGTAACGAGTCGTGTCACTCCAGATTCCCACGCCTGCCTGCAATGACGCTGCCTCGCGCCGACCTCATTTAACTTCGATGCGCCGAGGTGCATATTTAAACGGAACGGCAGACACGATTATCGACGCAGGCAAAGCCCATGCAAAAAAACGACAGCACAACTGATGCAACAGGATCTTTCCGCTATCGAACTCCAGCAGATCCTAGTTCGAATTCAGGATCTCAACGATCGTTACCTTCTGGTTACAAATCCGACGCTCACCTATCGCTGGGTCAAGAGGATGGAAATATCAATGGGTTTCATCGCAAAGGCATTGCGCATGAATACCCACTGAAATCACGCAGCCCAATTTACCCATTTGTAAGGCTGCTGCTTGCGCGACACAGACACCTTATAGCGGCCACCAATCAGCCCTCAGGTTACGTAATCCACTCAATGTCATCTTCTTCGGATTCGACCTCAAAACCCCGTATCAGCCCAGAAGTGTATAGCCCGATATCGTAACTGCGCTGTTTGATATCAGGATGAGCGTTGCGGATAGCCAATACGGTACCGGAAATGACCACTTTCCCCATTGATCGCTCTAGACGATTGATCAGTAAGAGGCATCCCAAGTCTTGCGAGCCCCGTAGCCATAAAGCCCTGGCAGAGTTCGAAGTACCTTCATTGCGATCAAATACGAACCTGATTTCAACATTGTTCACTGAACGCTTGCCCATCACCGGCCCTGTCCCGGGTGCATCAGGGGTCAGCTCGGTCAAGGAGTACCAGCCTTGGACAAAGATGAGATCGCCCTCAATGAGCATGCCTGTGAGTTTGCCCCGGTCTAGATCATCAGAGATGTGCCTGACGACATTTGATTGGAGCGCGGCGCTCAGCATTTCAGTCATATAAAGGTAGAGGTACCGAGCGCTGGCACCACTGTGCAGTACCCCCTCGCCTCGCTCCCTTACCACGGCACCATCCTTCGCACAGAATCCTGACTTGCGCGCCTCCTGAAAGCCTGCAAGCTTCGAAAATTCCACTCCCGCCTCTTGGGCAACCTCAAAAAGCCGTAGATGATTGAAGTACCACCAGTGACATCCCTGAATCTGAGTGGACTTGTGAACATCCAGCCGATCTAGGTGCTCAACTCTCTGTTCCCAAGCTATCTTGAGACTACGTAGGCGGTCAGGCGAAAGCACCATATCGAGGGCGCGCGCCGTATGTGCCTCGCTATGGTGCATAGAGCACACAACTGCCAGGTTCTCCGGGGAATGGTCTCGGCTCTCTGCCCAAGGCCGAATATGGTGTACGACGATGGGGAGACTGGAGTCCCGACAGACGCAACAAAGCCAACGATTGGCAAAGAGCACTTTGACCAGGTCAGCAGTCGGAACAGGAGGCCTTGCGCCCTTTCGAATAGAGGCAATTTCCAGCGCGCTTAGCGCCAAGTCCTTGAAGTCGTCGTCCTTCAATGACCTGAGTTTTGACAACGTCATGCCCTTCTTGCGCAGCTGCTTTGCAAGTTCGCTGTTGACGCCACGAGCAATGAGCGCGAGCTCTGTTCGGTTTGAATTCATGACTGCCACTCTCTGGGTGTTAGATCTGCGGCTCGGAAAAAATGATAGCGTGCCCCTTGGTAGAGTGGTGCGAATCAACACTCAGAGTCCGTGCATTGTAACGTTGAACTAGCGGCACGTAACGACAGGGCCGTTTTAGACAACGACTTCCACAAAATGCCGTTCCTGTTCGACAGCCAATTTGCTCTGAGGCCTAAAATCGTGACTCCGATCAAAGTAGCTTTATCTGCGCTGTCTTCACCGAATTGGGGATAGTCGGACAATTGCCAATAATGGTAGCTTGACGCCATCAGTCGATGTGCCAGCAAGCTTCTGCGCCGTCTCAGCAAAGCCAGGCCGTCAACCTTCTTCCGTCGATACAAGGATGTCATGGTGAGTATTCCCAGCCCGTCAAACAAAGGTGGGCCTGCGGCTCGGCAGGGTTTCAAATACCAGGATCACGTTGCCGTAACGTTTATATTGAAAATGCTTCGCGACAGCACCTACCTGCAGGTGGAGTGTGAAACTGCCGATGACATCGTCGCGATCTCGCAACAGGCGGGAGAGACCGTCAACGAGTACATCCAGGTCAAGACCACGGAAAACGACAAAAAGTGGAACCTGACGGAAAGCATTGCTTCGGACAAGCAAAAGGCTGACTCCTCTCTTTTTCAGAAGTCGTTGAAATGCGACGTCCGACCTGGTTTGGCCTGCTTCAGGATTGTATCGAAGCGAGACATCGCTAAAGCGCTGGAATATTTCACCAAGGCGTTGGACAAACGGGTCAAACCTGACTCTGCTACCGATCGGGGCCAGAAACTGGCTAAAAAATTCCCCAAGTCAGTCTCCGACAGAGGCCGAGATTTCACCTATTGGGCAGACCACTTCGTTTGGCAGGTCTGCGGTGACGTGGCGTCGCTGGAAGCAACTAATCTGCGCATGCTCGCGGAGGTAATTGATCTCTACGGTGAGAGTCCTTCTCATCGCCAGCAGAAGGACATTTACGAGGCGTTCCTGAGCTGGGCAGATGACGCAGCGACTGCCGATGTCAAAACTGTGCCCGAGCAAAAAATCATCACCCGTATTGCGGCCTTGGTAAGACTAAAAGCGCTGCTCGATGTGGCAGCGAAGCACTCCGCCGCTTTCGCCAAACCTTACAAGTCCAAACCCGACCCTTTCCTGGTGGAGTTTCACACGACCACGGAAGACGGCTTACTGCGGTCACTTTCAAGCTTTGACGTCGAGTACGATTTTGAAGAATGGCGCGGCCACCAACTGGCCGAACATCTGATGCAATGGCTACCTGAATTCTGTCTGCGGGCCAGTGAAATCGCTAATTTTCAGGTACACCACACACCCATGGTACTGGCGAAATCCATCAACGCGTTGAACCACGCAGCTGTCCCCCGTGATCGCCTGATTGCAGAGCTTATTCTGCACACCATATTGCGAAATCGGGAAAACAGCGAGCCAATCGCATGCAAAGTTTTCTATGCGGTCAATGGCAAGCTTTCCGAGTTCGGCAACGCCCACATTGTCCAACAGACAGGGCAGGCAGATCAGCTGTGGCTTGGCTTATCGCGGATGATTTCCACTGGAACGATGGATCAGACGCTTAAAGAAATCTGCGATGTGCTGGATGCCACAATCTCCAGGGCGGCGCTATCAGAGGAACGTGAGATAATCATTGCACTGCGTGAGCCTCATCATCACCTCCCCACTGCCGAGGCATTCAACAAGGCCCTGCACCGCAACGCTCCCGCACAGGACATGCTCAACGTCTTGTGCTTTCCGATCTTGCTGGCCTACGACAGCGACGCGTTGTCTGGAGGTTACTTATCGGATTACCTGGCCAACCTCAAAGCAGAGGTCACCCTGCATTACAACGCGCTGGCCAGTACGTTACCGCCGAAGATCAAACAGGTCAGGATCGTCGTCTTCCTGGTGCCGATCGAGAACATCCATCAGCTCGTTCAGAAATTCAACACGCTCTGCAAGGCGGCCAGCTGATATGAAATACGACCTCATCAAACAACAGTTGGAAATGCTTTGCGATCAAACCAGCGACAAAACTGGTTTACTTATGGGGCTGAGCCACATTGTGAACAGAGGCCACCCCGAGTGGGAAGGCCGAGATCTTGTCATCCGATCTCTCGATAAATTCGAGATGTTCGACGAGGTGGAGCAGTCGCTTTTGCTCAGTCTGGTTCGTACTGTTGGCCTCTTCCCCTATATCACCCCGCACTTGGAGAACGTTTCATTTTCCGATCGACTAGCCTATGAGGTTCATCGGGTGGAAGGCGTTGAAAAAGGAATGGTTTTTCATCGCCTGCAGGCACACGTTTTCCATTTATTGATGCAGGGAAGGAACGTTGTACTCAGCGCTTCGACCAGTGTCGGTAAAAGTCTGGTCATCGATGCGGTGCTGGCTCAAGGCAAATTTCGAAAGATCGTGGTGATCGTGCCGACGATCGCACTCATCGATGAGACGCGCCGCCGACTCGTGCGGCGCTTCAGGCAGTCCTGCAACGTCATTACCCACCCTAGCCAAAAGGCGAATGACTCACCCATAAATGTGTACCTGCTCACACAGGAACGTGTGCTACAGCGTGACGACTTGGGCGACGTGGACTTCGTCGTCATTGATGAGTTTTACAAGCTTGACCTCGCCAGCGACTCGGACGAAAAAAACAGATCAATCGACCTGAGCCTTGCCTTCCACAAGCTCGCGAAACAGGGTGCCCAGTTCTATTTGCTTGGCCCCAACATTCAGAATATCCAAGGCCTGGATGGGTATGAATACAACTTCATCCCCTCTAATTTCTCAACAGTGGCTGTGGATGTCATTCATTACAACCTGCACACCCGAGGAGACGAACGCAAAGATAAACTCCTGGAACTGTGCGCGCAGATCACCTCCCCCACCTTGATCTACTGCCAGTCGCCTGCAAGCGCCAATCGGGTCGCCCAACTTCTGATCGACAAGGGGGATTTTCCTGCGCTCAAAGCCACCCGAGAGATCTCGGAGTGGATCGCGGAGAATTACCACCCGGCCTGGAACGTGGCCAAGGCGATTTCTCTGGGCATAGGCATCCACCATGGCGGCGTGCCCAGAGCGATCCAGCAATACTTCGTGAAACTGTTCAACGAGCGAACAATCCGCTACATCATCTGTACGTCCACCATGATCGAGGGTGTTAACACTTCGGCGGAAAACGTCATCATCTATGACCGCCGAATCAACAAAAACACCTTTGATTTTTTCACCTACAAAAACATTTCTGGCCGCGCCGGGCGCATGAATCAGTATTTCATCGGCAAAGTGTTCATGCTGGAGGAACCGCCCGAAGAAAAAAGCCTGACAGTCGATTACCCTATTGGTCTGCAGAACGAAGGCTCTCCGATGGGACTGCTGATGAAGCTGGAACCTGAATACCTAACAGACCAGTCGCGACAACGATTGGACGCCGCGTACGCTACCCCTCAGCTGTCGGTATCAACATTGATCGAAAACAGGCACTTGCCGGTTGATCGACAAGTAGAGGTTGCGGATAGGATTCTGCGGGAACTGAACCTGAGTCGTGCATGGCTCACGTGGAAAGGCAACCCCGAGCAAAAGCAGCTTGAATACCTTTGCACACTGATTTATGAGCATCTACCCCACAAGCTTCCGGAGTACGGAATACATTCGGGCCTACAGCTCGCGTGGCATATCAATGCGCTCAGGGCGCAGAAGAACTTTCAGGCGTACCTACAGCAGGCCATTGACGAGGATAACTCCGACCGAACCCCGAGTGAGTCTATCGGGCAGAGGCTCAAGCTCATCCGCAATGTCATCTCCTACCGCCTTCCCCGCGACATCATGGCGCTAAGCAAAATCCAAGCGGACGTCTTCATTAAAAAAGGTATTGAACCTGGAAATTTCGGGTTCTTCGCCGAGCAACTGGAGAATTTGTTCCATGATCCGCTGCTTACCGCACTGGATGAATATGGGATACCCACTCAAATATCGACCAAGTTCAAAGCAGCTATTTTACCGTCAGAAAACCTGACTCAGTTGCTGGAGAAGCTGCGTGTATGGGCATTGAAAATCAACTCAGCACCTCTGACACCTTTCGAAAAAAACATCGTCCAGTGGGCAGTTGAGGAAATCTGACCAAATGGCCGTAGACAAACTGGTGCGCTGATTTAGGTGAGGTGATTGACGACACCATTACCGACACCGCGCATGGCACCGAATGAGGAAGTTGTATGGGCATCAAGATCGATCACGCCTTCGACCAGAGTGGTGTTAGATGGGAGGCAGCCACTTATGTGAAAGGCACGGGCGCCGAGCCGCTACTGTGCAAATGCGGTACTCCTGTCGCTCACAACCCTCCATACACTCGGGAAATGTATGACAAGCCTGTCTTCGTCCAGGGTTATTTTCGTCTCTATCCCAAATCGGCCCACGCCGCCAATTGCCGATTCGGAGTAGACGAGGAGATTAACGAAATTGCGAACACCTCCGAAGACTTGATCGAGAGCATCCAGCACAATCGATACAGGATGCGTCTGGTCATGATCAAGGAAGCACTGGAAAAAGGTGGACGCACTCCTGAGGACACTGGGGGGCTTCGAGCCAAAGCGGCTCGGACTTTCACGCATAACCCGGGCCTTCTTCCTGCCTACATCAACTCCGCCAAACGAGCCTTGAAGCTACGCGCGCACTGTGAAAACGACCATGACATCGAACAGCATCTAGAGCTGGTTTTTGAGGGCAACGTGAAGGTCGCTTGGAACCAGTTCTATTTTGAGCCGGAACGCCACGCAGAGGCGTTCCATACGGTATCGCACAATACTGTTCAACACCCCATTGCGATCCAGGGAGCAGTGAGCAGCGTCAGGACTGAAATGAAGGGGGACAAGACCAAGAACGTCCTCAATCTGCAAATGAACAAATTCCGTGCAGACCCGAACGATTCGGACAACGGCGTTGGACTGGAGGTGAGCGTTTGGGCCAGAGATCCAGCATGGTTCAAAGGCATCGAGAAAGACGATGAGGTCGTCGTCCTGGGTATGTGGAAGCCGGCCACCATGGCGCCCGAGAAAGCCCCAAGAGAGGGACGCTTCAAAACACTAACGAAACGCAGATTGACGCTGACCTTAGTCTTGAAGGCTCAAGTCTCCAAAATCAAATAATGAACGCGCCACCGAGCGCACTGCGCAGACTCAGGCAACGTGCTCACCAAGTGCCCGCCTCTGCGTAGAGCGCGCCATAAGGACGGCCCCCGGTTTAAGCAAATTTTGGCTTCAAGGTTCCGTGAACCTCTAAGGAATTATCATGACCAGTCAGACCCTCTACATCATCGGCAATGGCTTTGATCTTCACCACGGGCTTCCCACACAGTATTGGCGGTTCAAAGAGTATCTGGAAAAGACAGATCGCGAGGTGTACGACTGGGTCGACAACTACATAGCCATAGACGAGGATTGGGCAGAGCTTGAGCTCTCGCTTGCCGACTTGGATATCGCAAACATCGTCTCCGATTTGGAGCAGTTCCTCGTCTCCTATTCTGATGAAAACTGGAGAGACTCCGGCCACCACGACTTTCAATTCGAGGTCGAAAATGTCGCGACTGGATTGTCGGGGACGTTGCAGCAACACTTCGCAGACTGGATCAGATCCATCGCGATTCCTGAGCGCAATCAAATTCCGGGGTTATTGACGTCTCTGGAAAGGGAAGCAGCTTACCTAACATTCAACTACACCAACACGCTAACCAAGCTCTACGACATTGCTTCAGAGAACATTCTGCACATTCATGGCGAGGGCGAGGACGAAAGCTCTGAGCTGGTTCTGGGCCACGCATGGTCGGCTCAGGTTCGTCCCTCGCTCCAACGTGGGTTGGATGAAGACGCTGATACCCGGTTCATGGAGGCAATGGGAATCCTGGATGATTACTTTGAGAAAACGTTCAAGCCGAGCGCAAAAATCATTGAGCGGAACGCGCAATACTTTTCTAGTCTGAAATCGGTCACACAGGTCGTCGTCCTCGGCCACTCTCTTTCCAAGGTGGACGAGGCATATTTCGTAGCGCTCGTTGAAGCCTTGCAGGCGAGCCCTAAATGGATGGTGGCAGTGAGATCCCACGACGAAGATGTAAACAAGGCTGCGTGTCTGGCGGGATTTGGTGTTCCTTCCGATTCCATTGACTTCAAACTCTGGTCGCAACTGTAGGTAGACTTGTGAAGCGATTGCCTTCGCATATACCTGTTGGCTCCTGGCATCTGAAATCCCACATGTGCTAGACGCTCACGTCAAAGCGGGGGATCGAGTTCGAGTGACAGCACAGCTGGGTAAGGACAAGGTCAACAGAATCTGGGCAATTCAGGTGGCAGAAGAGTCTGTTCGCTCGGTGGTCACGATCCCCTTCATTGGCGTCTCTCTGGGAAGGCTCGGTATCCTGCCTCTGGCGGTCGCCATCTTTACTATTTTTGTGGCTTATGGTTTCTGGGAAAACAGCGCCAACCACCGAAGCTTTCACGGCTCGTCCTACCAGCTAGCCTGGATCGCGCTCAATTTGTTCGTCAGCTACCGCTACATGGTTAAGCCAATATTAATCATCACGCGTGGCATCAAGGCGTTTCGCGAATATTGCGCCAAGGCCCCTGCTTCCATTTCGCCGGCCAATTGAAAAGAGCTAGCAGCAAAAGTAGCCAGGGAGCAAAAAGTGAACAACGCTGAGCTGATTCAACATCAAGCAGAGCCTGTCTTTGGCAACAAAGCCAAAGCCGAGGCAACCAGTAATACATGCTCCCTCACGAGGAAAGGAATACTCGATTTTTGGCTGTACGCGTCTATCCAGGCGCCATCAGCGAACAATTGGAAGTCCGCTCTGGCCATAATGAAAACAGATATCAGCGCATTATAATGCGCCAATACCTTATGAATGATGGATTACAGCGCATTAAAATGCGCTGAACGAATGCACACCATCTTCTAAGTATGTTTCAAAACTACAACAAAACGTCCTGGCGCTGATGGCTGGAATTCTTCAAACAATAAGCGAACGGCTTGCTCAAGGGGCCATTTCTTGAACTCAAAACAAAATCACGGCCAAGACGCAACGACGCCAGAACTGATCCGTCGTCTAGCTGAGCAGGTCTTTGGCAACAAAGTGAAAGCCGATCATTGGCTGAGCCAGCCGACAGTTGAAACCGGTGATTGCTCTCGGTTGCAAATGGCTCACAGTCGAGTGGGATATGAAGTCGTGAAAGCAGAACTCGATAGGCTCAATCATGGGTTCGCCTGCTAATGCCACTGTTCTTGAAGGATCGACATGATCACCTTTGATCTCAACACAAACGACGCCGAGGCTTTGCTTTGGCATGCGCAAACATTCGAACCGGATTCGGGCGATGCTCGTGAAGATCGGCGACTGCGCGAGGCACTGCTCGATCTGAGAGACGCCCTTTTATCGCACTTGAAGGAGCAGGTAGATGACAAAACCCGCTCTTAGCCTGACCAACCTTACAGACGAAGAAGGATCGAGCAGAAAGGCCTTATCGACAGGTGTCGCTGTGCGGCACTGCAAGAATTTCGTCTGAAAAAACTGCCTTTGCAATGAAAGCGTCAGCCAGAAGGGCGGGCGCCAATGACAGTGCCCGAGGAAGGAAAATTTGGAAGCTTGCCTTAGAGACACTGGGAACGATCGCCCTCCAGATCCTCGTAGAACAGCTTTAACAAAGTCACGTAAGAACCCGCAAGGTCGACAGTGTCGGGTTCTTGCGCCCGTAATGATTGGGCGCTGATGCTTCAGGGGTACTACGTGAAGGGCAGCGTCTTGCAGGTAAAACGTCAGTACTGTTTGAAGCAGACCCGACGAAAGTTGCACTTGTGAACGGACATCGTCCCCACCTGTTGAAGGGGAATCATTCAGACGATTCCTGCAGAGCGATTACCCGAGGATTTGCTTAAATGGAGGCTGCAACTAGATCTGGCGGTGTGATGGTGAGGTACCGTCATTCTCTTTCAAGATGACGGGCATCTGAAGTGACTGCGTCCATGATGGATTGCAGTTCTTCAAGCAGTTCTGCGTAATGCCGCTTCAGGTAAGCGGAAATGGCTTCATCGCGAAGCAGGCGTGCCAGGTAGCCTTTTGCGACGACCAAGACCAGCATCGTTTCACCCAACGTGTCCTCAACCTGCTTGTAATCATGCTGCAGGTTTTCCATTTCACGCTCCATGCGAGCAATATCCACAGAGCTGACATCCGCCCCCTGTTTTTTCTTCTTCTCCACGAGCATCTCTGGGCGAGTCGCGGCCAACACCATCCGAGCATAATTTTGAGTAAAGCAGTTAGCCGAGATCATCATTTCCACAGTCTCGATCTGCCGAATGGGCTTCATCTGTCTAAGAGCGCGAAAAACGTCCTGAGCGACCATTCGAACCTTGAGCATCTCCACCACTTCAGGCGCGATGCCGTTGAGCAGGTTCTCTCTCTCATGGATTCGATCCACGTTGATCCCCAGCACTTGGGCAATGCGCGTGGCCTCAATTCCTTTCTTCAGCGCCGCAATAATCATCTTATGCTCTTGGATCGGTGTCAGCCGGTTGATCTGTCGGTTGTAGGTAAACCCTTCATCATCAGTAGAAATCAAGCATAGAGCTTCCGTTCCTCCTAATGTCTTCAGTGCCTCCAGGCGAAGATGCCCGTCCAAGAGCATATACATTGACACCCCACCACTCACCACTGGTTTGGGGTGCACGGCCAAGGGCTCGATTATTCCTAGTTCCTTGATCGAACTGAGAATGCTGGCGTATTTTTTACTACCCTGAATGATTTTTTCGATCTTGCGAGTAGGGAGAATCCGTTCAATCGGAATAGCAATGATGCGCTGCTCGAAAGCCTGTTTTATCTCGGCCATTATTGAGTCTCCCCGAATACCCGATCTGCCAATGGCTTAGGCATGTCCGAGATCTCCTCAGTGCGCAACAAGGTGACGAAGTACTCATCTGATAGCAGCCGACGCATTGTCGTAACGATAATAAGCAGACGCTGCTCGCTGATATCCGCTTTTTTGATCATCACTCTTTGACGACGCACCTCCGCTTGATAAACGTTCAAAAGCTTTTGCGGAGTTGTCGGTTTATCACTGTGAGGCTGCTGCCCGTAACGCTTGCCCAACGCTTTACGCCTTTCAACCAGGCGTCGTACCTTCATCAGTTGCTCGCCCTTCAACACACCGGTCTCGTATGCCTCCATCATGGCATGCTGGACTTCTCCATCATCGGAGCGCGCAATTTCCGTCGCCATGGAGATTGAAACCCACCCCTTTTCTACGGCGGCGATCAACCGCTCCTCTCCTTGCCGCAGAAGCAGGAGAATTCCGTGTATGTAAGTGACATCCAAGCACGTTTTACTGGCAATCTGTTGAGGCGTATAGCCTCGATCAGAGAGGATTTGAATCGATAACAGCAGTTCTTTATTCGAGTGTTTGCGGCGGGCCAAATTCTCGACAAGACTGATGAGATAACGGTCAGTTTCGCTGGCACTCACTACGATGCACGGAATCCTTTTCTCCCCCAAAGCTTGGTAGGCTTCAAAGCGACCCTGCCCACAAACGATTTCAAATGTCTCGGCGCCAATGGCGGTAGGGGTAACAGTGATTGGACGTTTTAAACCCAATGCAGAGATATTCTCCACCAACTTCGCAAAAATCTGGCGGTTACGCATTCTAGGGTTGAGCACGCGAATATCATCCAACGGAATGAGCCGAATCAATGATTCTTCTGCGACATGCATCAACGCTTTACGATGGTTTTGAATTGCCGTCATGCCACCCTCCGATGAGCAGACCGCCGAGACAGCTGCGCAAGGATATCCAATGAGTCGAACCTATAGATTTCGAGATTGGACTGATTACTTTCGGCCAGACGCAATGAGGGTGCTTCCATTTCCACGGTCGGCAAGATGTAATAGTCCAGCGCGGCTTCTTCTTGCTCTTTCATACGCACGGCGACGGTGATGTCTGGATTCAGACCAACGTCGAATCGAATTTTCCAACGCTTATAGCCGGTGATCGATATTTGGCAACGGCAGAGCACCAGCGATATAACTAATTCCTGGTTAACCAGCATAAGGTCTGTGTTGGGATCGATGATTACCTGCCCGCCCACCTCCGAGATTCTGTCTGTGGTTTTCCCCAGCAAGACCGGGTGCAAATGTCGAAGGCGCCTATTGGCTTCTATGTATTGATAGTCCCTCTCAGGCGTGTAACCGATCAATGAATAACACCGGAGCAAGCTCCCAAATCGGTGTTGATAGGCGCTACTGGACGGACACCCTTCTGACTCATCAATCACCAGTCCCGACAGATATCCCTTCTGTTCGTAGATAGCCTTGAGCACGCAAAGCATCTCATCATCAGGCATACGGTATGAGCGCGTCTGGATGACGGCTTGAGCGGCTTGGAAAAGAATCACACTGATAATTGGCTGGAAGACTCCGTTGGCCCTTACCCAATCTTCTGGACGATTGCGCTCACGCGTCTGCTTCAATTTGAAGGAGCTGTGGTTCCAAACGTTGTTTCCTATGTACTTTTCATTGATCAGTATCTGGTGAACGGTGCCGCGTGACCACGCTGAGCCCCGGTCGTTGACTACACCACTCGAATTGAGCCAGTCTGCGATTTCCCGTTCACTTCTACCCTCTTCTACAAACAGCTGATAAACGCGCTGGACTATCGCGATTTCACTCGCAGGGCCAGGTATCAGGATGACCCGATCTGTTTGGATGCTTTTGTGTTCTCCGATACTCAGTTCATTTTTGGGCTGTCCACTCGCGTCCACCAATTGACGCCTAAGTCCAAATCCTGCGGGCCCGCCCTGCCGAAAGCCCATCTCGATCAAACGTGATTGCCCAGCAAAGACCTTAACCGACAACTCTCTACTATATTCTCCTGCCATCATGCGTTTGACGCTTTTGACGATATTCGATACCGGCGAGCCGTCGTTTGTGAATTGCTCGGCGCAATATTGGACTGATACGCCAGCTTGGCGACATCTCACTTCATAACTTGCACTGACATCAGGATCTTGGAATCGCCCCCACCGGCTCACGTCGTAGACCAACACCGTAGAGTATTGAGCACGTCCGTTCTCCACATCGGAAAACAGCTGTTTTAGCCCATCTCGACCTTCCAGGCGCAGGCCGCTTTTGCCGGCATCGGTATAGACCTTGCTGATCTCTAACCCATGCGTTACCGCGTATAGTCGGATGGTGTCGAGCTGGTTTTCTGTTGAGTATTGCTGGTGCTCCGTGGACATGCGGACATACGCCGCAGCCAAGGCCATAGGCGAGTCAATGTCATCCGCACTCTCAATTAGCGTCCGCACGGGCGTTACCCTCGTCCTGATCTACGGCCGACCTAACTTGTCACAAGCCGCGAACAGTCAATGCGTTTCTTCGAAAATAGCCCTTAAGAAGGTAGAAGACCGAGGAGCGAAATATGTTCACTAAAACAGGCAATTCTTTTCTGCCCCAAAAACAATACGCCGCTGAGATTGCCTTGGCCCTGCATAGAGAGCTTGGTGAAACTCATCAGGCGACAAAGACTTTGATGCGCTGGACGAATGCGGATGAGAGGACTGTGAAAAACTGGATGTCTGGGAGTAACGGCCCAAGGGGTGAGCATTTGGTTGCCTTGGTTAAGCATTCCGATTTTGCTCTAGCAGCCTTCCTAAGCATGGCGAAAAGGCCTCACGCCCTGACTGCATCGCAGCTGCCTCAGCTTAGACAGAAACTCCAATCTGCAATAGATAGTATTGACTCGTGTGACTGCCGGGACGGATTTCCCTCGTCTTAAGCAAATCACACCCTCTTTTTCATTTCCGACAATTCGATGTGATCGCAGCTGCACACCACGGCAAGACGAGGGTGAGTCAATCAACTGGGTATCCGGCACACCTGCACCTGGTACCCCATGGCAGTCAGCCTCTGTGAAAACTGTCGGAAGTTAACCTTAGAAAAAAATGGCATGTGCAAGACGTCATGGGGCTGCATGATTGCGAAAACAATGCGGTTACGTGGCTGGTTAGACGGATCAAAGACAAAGCGAAAGTCACCGTCCAGCGCAAGATGTGCATTCACCTGAACCGCAACGTCTGGAGAGTTAATCAACGCTTCGGCGGACACATAAGCTTGAGAAAATAGATGACTGAGTACGCTTGATGATGAGTATTTTTTCACATGGATGATGTGGTGATCAGGTGTAACCAAGTCACAGAATTCAAAGGGGCTTGAGGCCCCGTTCAGTCGCACCAGTTTCTGATCAAGCAGATGGAAATTGATGTTGTCTGCAATTCGCCTCAGGTAGGGCCCCTCAAGATCAGTGCGATAGGGAGGGAAATGCAGTTCGGATGGAGTAGCTGCTGCAAAATACCGATTGACCTGATCAGTGTACTCACGATCAATTTGGTACCAATCCCCTTCGCTTAATAGATACACCTTCTCCTGAAACGCAATTTCACCTTCAATGCATATGTATAAAGGCCAACACTCGCGTCGCTGCTCATCCCCACCGTAGAGGTAGATACGCTCCGAATGCAGCGACTGTAGCGTTACAGCGCCTAAAATGTGTTTGGAAACGAGTGCTTGTCGAAGATCTAAGTCAAAGCTTAGCGCGGGCCCATTTTTAGAGCGCGCTCCACGTCGAACGTAGCCGAAACCGCTAACGTCATCTGTTAAAAGCATGGGCGCAGCGGCACGAACCCGATCGAAATCCTCTGCGTTAATGGCATCAACCAACAACCCATCAAGCTGAGACATAAGGGCAGCGTCTCGTACCGGAACTATATAGTCCATCCAGGGATATTTTTCCTTGCAGCGCTCGTCCTCATAGGCAACCAGTAATCTTGAGGCAATGTCCGGAAATTGTTCCAGTCTGACATCCGAATGCAAGGCCAACGAATCCGAACCGCTCACGTATTCGCTTTCATCGTTCTCACCTTCAATGACTCCCGTGAGCGACTTTAGAATTTCCGAGTCAAATTTGAAGTCGAACTCTGATATCGTCATATGTTTCGAAGATTGGGCTTTCGAGCGCAGAGGTGTCCGATCAATATTTGACTTTTCCACAGATTTTATTAACAGCGGGTCTGTAAGGCTTAGTGCGGTACGAAGGCCAAAATAGCGCTCAATCCCGGCACCGTCGATAAGGTGCCGCGCATGCCCAAATGTGAAACAAAAAATGCGATCACGTACAGCCATCACCATCAGCGCCTTGAGCGAGCGACCGTGGAGGTCTAGCTCCGCAACTTGTTCAATATCATTGAAAAGCTGCGTCCACTTGGGATGGGATGCGTTTGTTTGGTGATAGAAAAGGCACTCCACTCCGGGTAGTGAGAATGGAATCGGGTCTAGTCTAACTTCATCGGAGAGCGCGTCGCGAAGGCTACGACCTGCCTTAAGGAGAAAGACATTAATGGTTAGCTTCATACGCCCTCCTTGACCTTTCGCCTCAAACACAACCTATCGTCCAGATGCCGCAGGTTAAGTCCGTATATGCTAGGTTTTTAATGTATAGCCGTTTTCTATAACAACTGCACGCAGTTTAGTCGCATATATTTTTAAAGGCTCAATTTCCGCGTCATTGAATCACCGTGATGGAGAAAAACATTGAGGATGAGCCTTGCCATTGTCACCCGAGAAGAGAACAAAGGGCTGCGCTGGCGAGCGTACGCCTGATCTCACTTTTTCAGCCTCTCGCCTGTTTGAGAAAAAATTGAAACACCAAGTAATCATCCAAGGTGCGAAGGTAGATGACCAAGCGGATTCGATGCGAGTGAAACGCTTGGCATACAAGGTACGCCAATGGAGATCCGGTTAGGTTGAACCTCCATTGCTTAGGAGGACTCCCAAACCTAAATCCAGGAGAAACGTATGACCCAGACAGCTTTGGTCGTGGGCGCCAGCGGCATCGTCGGCAGCGCCATCACACAGTTACTCATCGACAACCAGTGGCAGGTCGCCGCGCTGTCCAGGCACCCGTCGCAAGCGCAAGGCGTGATTCCGGTCGCGGCAGACCTCCAGGATCCTGCTTCGCAGGAACAAGCGCTGGCGGGTTTTAAACCTACTAATGTGTTCATTACAACATGGTCACGGCAAGCCACAGAAGCCGAGAACATTCGCGTCAATGCCGCCATGGTACGCAACGTGCTCACTGCCATTCGCCCAGCTAGGAGCGTTCAGCACGTAGCGCTGGTTACTGGTCTGAAACACTACCTCGGCCCATTCGAAGCCTATGGTAAAGGCAGCCTTCCGCAAACACCGTTCCGCGAAGAGCAGGGTCGTCTGGATGTCGAGAATTTCTATTACGCCCAGGAGGACGAACTCTTCGCCGCTGCTGAGAAGGACGGCTTCACTTGGAGCGTTCATCGCCCGCATACCGTTACTGGGGTTGCTGTAGGCAATGCGATGAATATGGCAACCACCCTCGCCGTCTATGCCTCGATTTGCAAACAAACCAATCGCCCTTTTGTGTTTCCAGGATCAAGAGTGCAGTGGGACAGCCTTACCGATATGACGGATGCCCGGCAGTTGGCGAAACAACAACTGTGGGCGGCCACCACGCCGGCTGCAGCCAACCAGGCATTCAACGTCACTAATGGCGATGTATTTCGTTGGAAATGGATGTGGAGCCGAATTGCCGAATACTTCGACTTACCTGCCGCCGATTATCCCGCTTCACTATCCCCACTTGAGAAGCAGATGGCTGACGACCAAGCCGTATGGGCGCAAATAGTCGCGGAGCACGGCTTGAAAGAATCCGATATTGGTCGCCTGGTGTCCCCATGGCACACCGATGCAGACCTTGGTCGACCAATCGAAGTTGTCACGGATATGTCGAAAAGCCGTGCCATGGGCTTCACTGCCTACCAGGCGAGCGATCAAGCATTTTTCGATGTGTTCGACAAACTACGCGAGATGCGCTTGATACCCTAGGTCGTTCCAGAACGGATATGCTCAGATGATTCCACGGAGAGGAGAAGGAAAATGGCAAACGAATACTCGTTATCAGATGTGCTGGAAAGGATGTATCAGAATCAGCTCGCCCTGGAGGCGGCTTTGATGGAGTTAACGCTCCATGTCGAAGCTCAGGGCCTTGGGGAGGTCGGAGAAAATGTGCGAGGCGCACTGTGGGGCATTGGTGAAAATGCCGGCCATATCAAACAAGGCTTAGCCCGGCTCAACAAGCTGCCGTGACCCAGCCTCTTTTCGATCTAGATCTCAAACGCGTCTCTCGCCAGCACTACATAACTGGAAAATCCGCTATCAATTTCCCAAACCTTGGAAGCACCACGGGCGGATGGCATTTCTTTTCCTATTTTGATCGGGAATCCGGGGTGGCCAAGGTGTCATTGGCAGGCATTCATTATCCCGACACCACCGACTACTTTGGCGACCTTGGTATCACTGACGTCACTGATCAGTTAGCTGAGCCTGGCTGGTCTTTTGAAGGACGGCGGCTGTACATGGCGGATCACTACAGGGCTGCAGCGGACATGATCTTGAAATGGGCACTAAGCGACTCTGCTCACTGCAATGTCGAGATTGATGAGTGGTTCCCATCCCCATCAGAGAAACAACGAATACTCGAGATACTAGACGCGGCAAAGCCGAAGTTCTTCAAGGTTGGCAGGCTGCGCAAAGTGGAGGCTTGGCTAAGCTCGCAGTAACGTCACTACCGCACGTTGGAAAGCAGCCGCCTGGAGCGAGCTGAACGAGGGCAAAGGATATGCGTAAAAAATCTCAGTCATGGTTTATCCCGCTTTTGATTCTGTTCGCAGTCCTCTGGGCCATTGGGAAAAAAGATACGCGTCCAGCTCCTCTTAGCCAACAGACCACGCCGAACACGTTAGTTTCTGCTCCATTACCAGCAACCCAGCCAGCACAGACCCCACCAGTCGATCAGTTCGTAAACGCGGATAAGTTGAACTTGCGCAACCAGCCAGGTGGCAAGGTCATCTCCACCTTAAAACGCGGCGAGAAGGTACAAGTATTCGAAAAGATGAATGATTGGGTTCGCATCAGCTTAGATGGCCAGCCAGCTAAATGGCTATCGTCCAAAAGCCTGTGCTACGGGGCTAACTGCTACGCAGTTTCCAAGCCGGAACCCGCCCTTCAGGCGAGACCTGCTCCTCAGCCTACTTCTCGGCAAGCGCCGGGTTATGGATCCTCTTGCCCTTGTTCTTCTGGAACCGTCTGTATCGGGCCTAGAGGCGGTCGGTACTGCATTACGTCAGGTGGCAACAAGCGTTACGGCGTTTAGCCTTATGCGCGAAGGCACTGTTATGAGTAGCACCATCAGAATCACGCAAGACACTGGCCTCACACCATAACGCGTCTATACATCACATTCCTTTCTTCATCGATACACAACATCTCGGCAAGAGATTGAAATGAGGGAGAAGGCATACTGCTCCGAACGATGTCGTGAAGTTCAATGCTTGGCGAAGGCGAATTCACAGTGTCCCAAAGGTCTGTTTTCATGGATTCAACAAGGAGCTTTCCGAGAGTTCATGCGCAGTCGCTTGGCGGTAACCAATTGACGAGATCAAGGCACCGTACGCGGAGCCAGTCCTCCCCTCCTAACTTCCCAGCCCCGCCACAGACCTCGCAGATAGCCAACGACCTTTCTTCTGCACGAGCGATCAACTCACGGCACGTCGCATCACCACCCGAGTAATAAAACCGCAATCCCCCGAACTTTTCCGTCACCTGACGCGCCCGCACTTGAGGCACCTCGGGGAGAGCTTTCAGGTAGGTTGTCAGCGCGCCACACAGTTCATCTAGCAAACCCAGCCAGCCTGGCAGACATCCGATCTCGCGCAGGGGTGCGTGGGAGAAAAACTCCGGATAGCGATCGCGCAGGATCGGCAATAGATGTTCAACCATAGGTTTTCTCTGCTCGCATTATGTCAGCGGCCAATGCCTCGACAGTGGGCAAACTCACATGCTTGCGCGCGCCTCGGCCGGCCAAGATGAAGATCCTGTGTTTGCTTTCAAAAATGAAGCCATCAAATTCACATTGGAAATCACTGAGAATGCTGTCGCCAGGCAGGTAAGTGTTTTCGCTGTCGAACTCAGATGATTGAGCGTACAAACGCGTTGCCTCAAGCCCCTGAGCTTTGATTTCTCGCTCCTGAAACTCTGGGAGCATCACATCCAAAATCATCCATCGTCTGACGATGCAAAATGGCTTTTCTGTGAAGCTCTCAGCGGCTAGTTCGATCAACTCATCGTTGCTCAGATTTGATCCACTAAGAGGCTGCGCAGGCCCAAAAAGTAGATCGCCTAGCAGGTCTATATCCGTAACGCTTGTATTCATAATTTCGCTTTAACCTGCTCTTCCCATGAGTACCAGACAGGGATTTTTTTCCCTATACCCGTTGCCATCTGGAGAGCCCGAGAGTCTTTTCGATCCGCGTATCCGTACCCGCAGTTCGCTCAGTGATAGATGCGATTCATGTAGAGATTGCCGCCGCCAAACGCCCAACTGACGATCACGTATCTGCTACCTGCCACGGTTTGAAATAATGCATAACCGTCAATGAAGGTGACGCCCGATATGCGGGACGTTCGCATGCTCGCACCCTCTCGAAAACGGCCAGAGGTATCGCCATAAATCGTTCCCATGATGACGGGTGGACTGTCGACGGCTGCGAAGAGGAACGCCGTGATGCTCACACCAAAATCCTTTTCCATAGCCGCCGCGACCTCTGCCGGAAGAGACAATGCGAGCTGTCGCTCAGTCATCAAGTAGCTCGCTTGAACTGCCAGCCAGGGATCGTGTTTCGTTCTCTACTCCACACATCTTTCAGTCCTCCTAAACGATCAACATAGCTGCGCCAGACGCCATAACCCCCCAGAGGGATGAGCGCTCTCACTGAAGATCAATTACAAAGCCGTGATTAAAGCCCGTCCGCTCACCTGGATAACCTCTAGGGTTAGAGACCACACGACAGCTACCCATCGCGATATCGACTGCGCGGTGTGTATGCCCAAAAATCCATAGATCCGCTTTATCCAGAAGCGCGTGCCAACGGTTTGAGTAGGCAGCACTCAAATGTCCCTCGTGTTTATCACCCATTACTTCGGGTATAGGTGCGTGATGCGTCACGACGACAGTTTTGCCATCGAAGGGCTCACAGAGCTCCTTGGAAAGCCAAGCGAAGGAATCGTGATTCCTGCTGATGAGGTCGGACGGGCGCAGCCGGCGATAGTTTTCTCCAGTGCGAATGACACGAAAATCATTCATCCAATCCCATGCTGTTTGGGTAGCCGCAGTTACGTTTTCAGTCGAGGAAAAATCAGTCCAGCCAGTGGTGCAAAGGAACCGCGTTTGATTCCAAATAAAGGTCTCATTTTCCAGGACGTGAACGTGCGGTAAGGCGGCTTCCTTCATCTTGTGAAGAGTGTGATCGATGTGTCCTTTGTAAAACTCATGATTTCCACACACGTAAATCACAGGGAGATCAAACGTCTCATTCGCCCACTCCACTCCCCGTCCTTTCACGTCGATGTCACCGGCCAAAATCACCACGTCATAGCCATGGGATACGGGCTGATAGGACGAAAATTCGTTGTGCAGATCTGACAGCACGTGAAGCTTGATCAATGGCCTGATCTCGATTTACAGCTAAATTGAAAGAGCAAACCCAGAGGTATGGTCGGATTTCGCGAGCCATCAACGGGCTCACCGAACCCATACCGCCATCAATATAAATATATAGATTTGAGTGACGGATAGCAAACGGGGCATACAACTCTGTTTTAACGGAACGGAAAAATGTTTGTGCGCACCGCATTCGCCGCAGCGCTAAAGGTCTTGAGGAAAAAGCGAGGACTCACTCAGGAAGCAATGAGTGGAAATATCACTCAGTCCCATGTGAGCCAAATCGAAAATGGAAAAACCTCGCCCAGCCTCGAAGCTATCATCGAGCTCGCCAGAGTGATGGAGCTCAGCCCTGTCGCGCTTATGGCCCTCGTGTGCGCGGCGCAGGATGAGCTGACTGCCAGCGAAGTCCTGGAGTTCGCCAAAAAAGATCTTCAGTCAATCTCGCTACTCAAGGTCGCCATTCCAATGGATGTCGAAGCAAAACCGCACCCCGGTGTCACTGCAGCGGCAAAAACCCGAGAGAAAGTCCAAGCGTTGAAGAAAAAAGGCTTCTCGCAGGCGGATATCGCGCGGGAACTGGAGATGGCGGAATCGACGGTTCGGCGTCATTGGCATCGTGAGGATTAAGCCAACTCGTGCGGCTGCAAAACCCTCTGTTCTGACACTTGCCATCGCGCCGGCCGCTTTCGGGGTCATCGCGGAACCGCGCCCTACTCTCACACTTCTCCGCAAAGGCTCAGCATCCCGCGTACAGAATTTACTAGGACTTGATGAATGAAGGAACGAACACTCGACTGGCGCAATCGGCGCAGTTGGCTCAACTCGATTCGCTTTTACGCTCAGGATCTACTGACGGAACAAACCCGCGAATTCTTGCAACGCGAACGACCAAAATGTTGGGCTGACAATCCGGCCTGGTTGCCAGATCATGAAGTTCTCGTGCCAGCGTTTTGCGAACGAATATCCAAGTATTACACCCACGTGAAAGCTTTCCACGGCTGTCGCCCTGAAAGCCTCGCGCTTTATTATTCGCATGGGCTTCTAGGGCAAGACAGCAAGCGTATTGCTAGTAAATTCAGGGAGATTTTCGCTGATGTTGATCCTGCTGAAATCGACCGAGCTATCTAGCAGAGTCAATCTGGAGGTGAACCAGGAAAAATCTTTCTCACTGCTGACGACGGCAAAATGATCAATGGATTTGGCCACTATGTCATCCATGGAAGTGAATACCTGTTAGGCCTCGCTACAAAGCTTACCCGCTCCAATCCGGATGAAGATTACAGGCAGCGTCTGCGCACCATTGGTATCCCGACCGTTTTGGAAGTTGATATTCCTGTGTCTTACCTTACTCACCGCCAACAGTTGTCTCTGGCCAGAACCATCCTGGCTGCGTGGGGACAATTGCGAACGAGACGAGCGCTCAGTTTGGGATCAGCGCCGTGTTATGTGATTGGTCAGAATATCCCACCAGAATGCATCAAACGTCACTATCACCCCCACCAAATCCATGACGCTCATAGCACTTCAGGGGAGATGTACACCAACCGCAAAATAGTATGTGACATGTGCAAATGAAGTATCGAACCTCGTCAGTTTTGTCTCCGTCAGGGCGACAGAGCGTTGCCCTTTTGCTGACTTATCTTCGCGGAGAGCCACGGCATAGTGATCTCATATCAATCGACGGCGCAGTTGCTGTTGATGTAGCGGTGAAAGCAGTAACCGACCATGTCCGATACCACCCAATTGAATGCTTTCAGAATTGAGTTTCCGCAGGCTGAACTCGACGACTTGAAGCGTCGCCTGGAGGCTATTCGCTGGCCGGATCGCGAGACCGTCGTCGACCCGCACAGCTGGCCAAAGTACACAACCTGGTCGAATACTGGCGTACCCAGTACCACTGGCGCCGCCAGGAAACTCGGCTGCACGGCTATCTTAAGTTCAAGACCGAAATTGACGGCCTGGGTAGGAGCAGGCCGCAATGGATCAGTGCATGCTGCTCGCGTCTGTCCTGTACTACGATGTTAGTCCGTGGCCGGAAGCTGAGATAATCGTCTTTCTAACCACAGATCCATACTAAAATGCTGTTTCCCATCCAGAAAAAATCGTTCGATATCTTTTGATCGCTCAACAATTACTTTCCGACATAAATCATTAGACCGGTTTTTTTTGCCCGTCATGCTTTGAATTTCCGAAAGATAGTCATCACCTTTGAATATGTAATTAGCATTACCAATGAAATCAGATGTGATTTCAGAAATTGAATCAATGCTACACGCCAGCTGGATGCGCCCATGAAAGTTTGCTTCATTCCAGAAAAAACGTGGCGAGTATTGGAGCAAAGTTACTAGCCTAAGGATCTGTTTGGCCCCTTCATGTTGCTCAACTTTCCAATCCGCAGTTTTCCCGCCCGTCGCATACCAGCAAAACTCTTTAACGACCGATCCATCCAGTGGGTTTTTTAGTGATTTAACAGCTCCATTCTTGAACGGACTGCCAGGTAAATTCAACAAGTGCTCCAATATGCCATCATCGATAAAAACCCTACATCCCTTACCCGCTTTTTCTAAACCAACTGCTCGCGTCACCGCACCACCTAGTACAAATTGACCTATCGCTCGGTTAATCTTATCCGGTTCAACAATTTCCCCATAAGATAATCCCCCTCTGGACAGCAGCCCAGCGCTAACTGATCCCCACATAAAGGTACGAGCAGCCTCAAGAACATCAAGAACGTTGTCTGACCACATATATGCGCAATCAGAAAGCTGAGCGATTTTGACCTGTCGATGAGAGCCCTTGACTTTGGCCAAGCAAGAACGAAATTCAGTCAAAAGCCTCCCACAAAACAGATTAGCTGAAGGAAGTGGAGATGTTTCCATTCGCCAGGCGTTAAAATCTTGCTCATCCAAAGGGATCAGATTCTGAGTTAACGCCCCCACCCCCAACATGTCTACGAAAAAAACAGCTCCTTGATATTGTTTCATACTACTGCCTCCTTCCTTTTGGTGCTGCTGCTCTACATTGTGGATAGTATAGGAAATTTTTTGCTAGACACAGATATGATCTCTCATCTTAACGCCTCTTTTGACACGCTAAAATTCAAGAATGGCGAAGACTGTCCGATAATATAGGCTCCACCCACTTAACTATGAATTTCCACATGAAACAACACACTGCAAATATAGCTACTGTTTCAATTGCACTATTCGCGCTAGGCTTTTCTATCTGGCAGGGGGACGTACAGCGTACGCACAATCATGTATCGCTGGAGCCTCGTATAAACGCGTACTACAGCAATGACCAGAAGGCAGATCGAGAGGGGCTTTACCTTATCAACAATGGGATGGGGCCAGCATTTGTGGAAAAACTTGAAGTCACTGTTGATGGAAAAACCGTCTCCGAAGGAGATATGGGGAAATTCGGAGCTGCTTTGCACCCCTTAGGGTTAAGCTCTGGCTGCCTTACAATCGGGGGGCCTCGCCCAAATGACTCATTCAAAGTAGGCGAAGAAATTGCCCTCATCGAACTGAGCAAAAATGCCCCTCCAATATGCGCGTTCAGTGCTCTAAAAATGAGAACGGCTTTTACGGACGGTTTGGATTTTACAGTTATTGTGAAGTCAATTTATGGAGACAGATTCGAATACAATTTCAAGAAAAACATCCAAATCCCTCTCTGAGTAAAATGTCATACCGGGGCGAGATTGAAAAATGTATATAAACCCATCAGCTCGTGATTGGTACTACTTATTTTAGCCTTGGAGCACCTCTGACAGGGCACTTTATATCCATTGCAACCTCGGTGATCGAAAGCCGGATCCGGCTCTGAATTTGGTTGTGCCCTAAAAATCGGCGCATCTGGAAATTTTCCGTAAGCGGCTTATTCTTTTTTCGTATCGGTGGAAAAGCCTTCTCTAGGTAGGGCACAACCAATTCATAAACATCGCTTCGATTGAGCTGTTGCTTGTGCAGATACTGCGAACCGTTGTACAGAACCTGCTCAATCGTCTGCTTTCCAAATGGCGTGTGTATAAATTTGCATTGCAGGAATCGAGTTCTACCCTCGCTAAACGCAACAAGGTCGATACCTTTGTCGAGGAGACCCAGAGTGAGACCACGATAGTCCACCTCCCATCCTTGCTGCTCAAGCTCCAGTCCTACCCATCGCTCGTATACGAAGCCCCAATCCGACAACGCCATGTCTTGGACGGGGATCAGGTCTGTCGCTTCGCCGCTCTCATTCAGAACCGTTACACCCGTTTGGTAATGTACTTCCAGACGCCCGGCCATCAGGCGCTTTCCTAACCCCCTCATTATCCCCCCAGAGGAATCAATCCATTTGCTAAACGTTCCATAATGTCGTCAGTCTACTTCAGCGATAATGGTCATCATCGCTTGGAATGTACCTTTCGCCCACTGCACTTTTCAATCGCTCCACATCTGCATTCGCACCTAAGCTTGACAGTCGAAAACAGAATTCACAGGAATATTGCCACGACGGTCGCTTTACCTCGCTTCGCCACACGTACAGCCGCACTCAGTCAGGCAGGCATGTCTCTTAGCTGGTAAGATGCGCGGCGATATTACTTAAGAGGATTGTTTCATGGCCACTAACCGCTCCCAGCGTCTGCGCAAAAAGCTCTGTGTAGACGAGTTCCAGGAATTGGGCTTCGAGCTGAACCTGGACTTCAAGGAAGATTTGGCTGACGAGGCAATCGATGCATTCCTCGACGCGTTCCTGAAAGAAGCCATGGAAGCCAATGGCCTGGGCTATGTTGGCGGCGACGACTTCGGTCTGGTTTGCCTGCAGAAGCGCGGCTCGGTCTCTGAAGAGCAGCGTGCTGCTGTAGAAACCTGGCTCAAGGGCCGCAGCGAACTGACTGAAGCAACCGTCAGCCCGCTGATCGACGTCTGGTACCCGGAAAAGCCGATCAATCCGGTAGCTTGATGTTCAAAGGGCCATCCATCGTGATGGCCCTTTTTGATTCTGGCTCAGGACAATCCGTTGTTTTGTACCCAAATCGTAGCCCCCCCCTAAGCTTCCCAAGCTTCCTGCTGCGATCACTATTACAACCCCTGTCGCCTAGCCTAGAAAAACGCCACCCAGAATCACCAGCCCTCCTCGATTGGAGTCACCGTGACTGAAATTTTGATCCGTCTATACGAAATCTTGATCTACGGAAGATAGCCTGCGCTTAGAAAATGGGTTCTCTGAGTATCGTACGATCAATCTCGGCCCGCATGTCAGAAGCAATTGCAACTAACCCACCAAGCATTGGCGGTATGAAATACCTTGGGCTCAGGATTTGAAGTGCATCTGAGGAACTGGGGGGCAAAGCTAGAAGAATTAGCGAGAGGCTGGCACAGGTCACTCGGAGGCGTGACTACCATAGCGGCATCTACCGGAGGTGAAATTGAGTTTGAGCTTGATGTCGTTGCGGGGGAGTGAACTGCCGAGATGGGAGCTCAGAAGAAGGGGCAGAAAGTCAGGTGCATTTTTGGCAAGATTTTGGGGATTACGCGCAAATTAGCAAAACTTGAAATTCATCGACGCACAGTTTTTTGCGCAGACGCTGGGAACGGTTAGTCGCCATTGGAACAATCCTCTTAAGTAATAACGGCCGGCACTTTAGCAGTTTAAGCCGCGTTTTGCCCGTCTCTGTGGGACGTGCGTGTGACCGCCGGTAAAAAAATCGCCGATTAGCCGCCCCAGATCGGGCACAAGCGGTAACACCTTGGGGCATAATGCCGACACTTTCATGACCACTGAGGGCTTTTTCATCCATGTCCTCGTCTTTTTTCCCCTCGGCTGTAGGGTTTTATTTCATATGATCAAATCGTTGCGTCCTCTGCTCCTCGCCGGCCTTCTTCTGCCGCTGGCCCTGTCTGTCTCCGCTGCCACTATCAATACTGCCCTGACCCCCAACGTCGAAAAAGCCCTGAAAGCCAGCAAGCTGCAGCCCAATGCGCTGTCGCTGGTGATGGTGCCACTCGATGGTCCGGGCAACCCGACCGTGTACAACGCCGATGTTTCGGTCAACCCGGCCTCGACCATGAAACTGGTCACGACTTACGCAGCGCTGGAAATGCTCGGCCCCAATCACCAGTGGAAAACCGAGTTTTACACCGACGGCGACCTGAGCGGCGGCATCCTCAACGGCAACCTCTACCTCAAGGGTGGCGGCGATCCGAAGCTGAACATGGAAAAACTCTGGCTGCTGATGCGCGACCTGCGCGCCAACGGCGTAACTCAGATCACCGGGGATCTGGTGCTGGATCGCGGCTTCTTCGTGCAGCCGCAACTGCCGGAATTCAACGACGACGGCAATGACGAGAACAAACCGTTCCTGGTCAAACCGGATTCGCTGCTGGTCAACCTCAAGGCCCTGCGCTTTGTTGCACGCAACGACGGCGGTCGGGTGCTGATTTCGGTCGAGCCACCGATTGCCAGCATCAAAATCGAAAACACCGTCAAAGCGATCAACTCCAAGCAATGCACCGGTGGCGTGCGCTACAACCCGGTGCCGCAGGCCGATGGCAGCGTGACGGTGACCGTGGCCGGCCAGTTGGGCGATGGCTGCAGCTCGCAGACTTATCTGTCGCTGCTCGACCACGCGACCTACACCGCTGGTGCCGTGCGCGCGATCTGGAAGGAACTGGGCGGCAGCATTCAGGGCCGCGATCGTCTGGCGCCAACCCCGAGCAGCGCCAAAGTGCTGGCTCGCGCGTTCTCGCCGGATCTGGCGGAGATCATCCGCGACATCAACAAATACAGTAACAACACCATGGCCCAGCAGCTGTTCCTCAGCCTCGGCCAGAAATTCCGCAACGATGCCGATGGCGATGATGCCAAGGCTGCGCAACGCGTCGTGCGTCAGTGGCTGGCGAAGAAAGGCATCACTGCGCCGCATCTGGTGATGGAAAACGGTTCCGGGCTGTCCCGTGCCGAACGCGTCAGCGCCCGTGAGATGGCAGCCATGCTGCAAGCCGCGTGGCACAGCCCGTACGCCGCCGAGTACATCAGCTCGCTGCCGATTGCCGGCACTGACGGCACCATGCGCAAACGTCTGAAGACCACGGCGATGCGCGGCGAAGCCCACGTCAAGACCGGCACTTTGAACACCGTGCGGGCGATTGCCGGTTTCAGCCGTGATGTGAATGGCAACACCTGGGCGGTGGTGGCGATCCTCAACGACAAGGCCCCGTTTGGCGCATCGTCGGTGCTGGATCAGGTGCTGCTGGATCTGTATAAACAGCCGCGATTGGCACAGACTGCGTCAGTTTTGTAACCACACCACACAACACTGTGGGAGCGGGCTTGCCCGCGATGGCGGTTTGTCAGTCACTACATGTGCTGGCTGGACGGACGCTATCGCTGGCAAGCCAGCTCCCACAGGATTTGCGCCGTGCTCAATTTCAATTCATCTCCCGCTCAACCCGATCCCGCCCGTGCTGCTTGGCGGCATACACGCCGGAGTCGGCGCGCAGCAACAACGCATCCGCGCCCTCGCCCACTCGCCAACTGGCGATGCCAAAACTCGCCGTCACCACCCCGACCACATCGACCGGCTCGCTGCGTAACCCCTGCCACAACTCCACCGCCAACATGTATGCATGCTCGCCATCGATATCCGGGCACAACACCATGAATTCCTCGCCACCCAAGCGGCAGAACACATCGGTCCGGCGCAGCCGATGGCCAATGCGCTCGCACACCGCTTGCAACACGCGGTCGCCCACGGCATGTCCGTACTGATCGTTGATGCGTTTGAAGTGGTCGATATCGAGCATGATCACCGACAATTCACCGCCACCACGCTCGACCCGCGCCATCTCCGTGGTCAGGCGCTCCTGAAAATACCGGCGGTTGTGAATCCCGGTCAGCGAATCAGTCACCGACAACGCGCGCAGTTCTTCTTCCACGCGTTTCAGGTCGGAGATGTCCGAGATATAGCCATGCCACAACACGCCGCCACCCGGCAGTTCTTCCGGCGTCGCCTCGCCGCGCACCCAGCGCAGACCGCGACTCGGTAGTTGCACGCGATATTCCTCGCGCCACGGGCTGAGGTTCGCCGCCGAAGTGCGGATCGAGGAACGCACGCGAACGGTGTCCTGCGGATGAATGCGAGTGAAGATCGCCTCGGCGTCGAACAGCAACACGTCCGGTTCCAGCTCGTAGATCTCGCGGATGCCGTCGCTGGCGTAGATCACGCTGAACCGCCCGTCGAACTCCATTTTGAACTGGTAGATGCCGCCCGGCACGTGAGCGCTGAGCTTTTTCAGCAGCACATCGCGCGCCGCCAGGGCTTCGTGTACGCGCTTGCGCTCGGTGATGTCGATGCAGATCGCCAGATGCCCGACCCACAAACCCTGCTCATCCAGCAGCGGAGTGGCGAGCATGTTCACCGGCAGATGGCTGCCGTCACTGCAGATCAGCGTCCACTCGCGCGCCTCATGGCCGCCGACTTCGCCGCCCTCGACCAGCATCGCCTGACAGGTCGGAATGTTCTTGCCATAACGCGCGCTCAACTCCGCCGCGCGCGCAATCAGCTCACGGGGAAAATGCAGGTTCTCCAGGGTCATGCGGCCGACCACTTCTTCGCTGCGATAGCCGAGCATCTGTTCGGCGCCGGGATTGAAGGTGCTGATCACCCCGCGCAGGTCGGTGGCGATGATTGCCACTTGGGTCGCCGCGTTCAGCACGCCGCGTAGTTGGCCGTGGGTGCCGCGCAGTTCCTGTTCGCTGGCGTGCAGCTCTTGCGTGCGCTGCTCGACCAGCCGCAAGGCGCGCTGACGCTGGCTGACCAGCACATATAACAGCGCGCTGAGCAGCAGACTCAGAAGCGCGCCGAGCACCACCACACTGCTGATCGACGAATGATTGGCCTGAACAAACGCCTCGCTCGGCGCGATATCCACCTGATAGTCGTGATCGGCCATGCGCAACAGGCGCGTGGCCGACAGATCACTCGGGGCCGGCGCGTTGCTCGATTCGAACAGCGCTTCATGCTCGTCGCTGGTGGACAGATCGAGAATGCGCACCGACAGGTAATCGTGGAACGCATCCGGCAGTCCATCGGCGAGCAACTGACGCATGCTGATCACCGCCATCACATAGCCGAACGACTTCTGCTCGCCTTCGCGAATCACCGGCGCCACCAGCAGCACGCCGCGCGCGTAGGCCGGTTCGATGCTCACCAGATGCATCGGTTGCGACACCGCCAGGCTACCGAGGTGATCGGCGCGTTCCAGGGTCGAGCGCCTCAGCGGCTGCGCCAGCAGGTCATAACCCAGCGGCGAGCCGAGCCGACTCTGGGTCTGGCTGTACAGCACGACCACGTATTCATCACGGGCAGCTGCAATTTGCAGCGCCCCTTGAGCGTCGAGCTCACGCACGCTGAAGTTGCTCAAACCTTCGTCGCGCACCTGCTGCTCGAATTGCGCGCGCTCGGCACCGCTCACTCGCAGCGCGAACGAATAGGCTTGGGTACGCAGTAATAAAGGATGGGTATAACCGTCGAACTCGGCGCGGGACACCGATTTGGAGTTGGCGAAGAACCGGCGCAGGCTGTCGAGCCGCTGCTCCTGATCCTGAAAACGCTCTTCGATGCGGCTGTAACGCTCATTCGCCAGTAGCTGAAAGCGCTGACGCAATTGTTGATTGAATTGATTGAGCGTGGCCCAGGCGAGCAGCCCCGTAAGAATCCCGCCGGCGAGCAATACCAGCAGCGCGACCAGCCAGGCCGAGACATCTTCACTGATAAAACCCAGAATCTTCGGGCGTACGGGGTGCAACGACATAAAGGCAACTCACTACGCCAGAGTTTCGGAGAAACCCCCTAGGCCGTGAGTAGATTTATAGCTATTAGCCACTAACTTTGCTAGCACTGAACGGCTCCACGAGCCTATAAGAATCAAGGCTCTGTGGATCCAGGTGCTCAGAGTGTCAACGAGCCGTGATTTTCCAGGCGCGGTGGATCTTGGTGTTGCGCGCGAAATCCGGATCAATGGTCTGGGCGCTGATTTCCTCGACCGCGTAACGCTCGGCGAGGTTTTCTTCGAGCTGGAACTTGCGGAAGTTGTTGGAGAAGTACAACACCCCGCCCGCCGCCAGGCGCGCCATCGCCAGATCGATCAACTGCACCTGATCGCGCTGCACATCGAAAATGCCTTCCATGCGCTTGGAGTTGGAGAAGGTCGGCGGATCGATGAAGATCAGGTCGTACTCTTCGCGGCAGCTTTCCAGCCACGCCATCACGTCGCCCTGCTCCAGACGGTTCTTGTCGGAGAAACCGTTCAGCGACAGGTTGCGGCGCGCCCAGTCGAGGTAGGTTTTCGACAGGTCGACGCTGGTGGTGCTGCGCGCGCCACCCTTGGCCGCGTGCACGCTGGCGGTCGCGGTGTAGCAATACAGATTAAGGAAGCGCTTGCCGGCCGCCTCTTTCTGAATGCGCAGACGCATCGCACGGTGGTCGAGGAACAGGCCGGTGTCGAGGTAGTCGGTGAGGTTGACCAGCAGCTTGACGCCGCCCTCGGTCACTTCATTGAACTTGCCCTGCGCCGCCTGGCGCTCGTACTGCTTGGTGCCGCTCTGACGCTCGCGGCGCTTGACCACGACGCGGCTCTTGTCGATGTTCAGCGCCTGCGGAATAGCCGCCAGTGCATCGAACATGCGAATCGAAGCTTTTTCCGGATCAATCGACTTCGGCGCAGCGTATTCCTGCACATGCACCCAGTCGTGGTACAGGTCGATGGCCATGGCGTATTCCGGCATGTCCGCATCGTAGACGCGGTAGCAATCGATGCCTTCGCGCTTGACCCACTTGCCCAGTGCCTTGAGGTTTTTCTGCAGACGGTTGGCAAACATCTGCCCGCCTTCGCTCAAACGCGCCTGCTCGACCACGGGCGCCGGGGCCGGCACAGGTTTGATCGGGTTGCCGTTCTTGTTGAATTTGCGCTCTTGCGGCTCGTCCGGCAGTTGATCGTAAACCGCTTGCTCGCGTTCGGCCTGACGTTGCTCCGCAGTGCGACGCTCGCCAGTGACGAACTGATCAGGCGTGACTTTGATCAGCAGCAACTTGCACGGCAACGCGCCGTTCCAGAACGAATACTGTTTGTGGCTGCGAATGCCCATGCGCTTGCCCAGCTCCGGCGCGCCGGTGAACACCGCCGCTTCCCAGTTCAGGCAGGCCTGACGCAGGCGCTCGCCGAGGTTCTGGTAGAGATACAGCAGGCTGGCTTCGTCACCGAGACGCTCGCCGTACGGCGGGTTGCAGATCACCAGACCTTTCTGGTTCTGATCCGGGCGCGGCTCGAAGGTCGCGACTTCGCCCTGGTAGATCTTGATCCACTCGCTCAGGCCGGCACGTTCAACGTTGTTGCGGCCCGGCTGAATCAGGCGTGGGTCGGCTTCATAACCGCGAATCCACAGCGGTGGCTTGGCCAGACCGGCAGCGGCGCGCTCGCTCGCTTCTTCGTGCAGCTTTTTCCACAGCGCCGGCACGTGACCCAGCCATGCGGTGAAGCCCCACTGCTCGCGACGCAGGTTCGGTGCCATGTCGGCGGCAATCATGCCGGCTTCGACGAGGAACGTACCGACACCGCACATCGGGTCAGCCAGCGCGCCGCCATCGGCAGCAATGCGCGGCCAGCCGGAACGGATCAGGATCGCGGCCGCAAGGTTTTCCTTCAGCGGCGCAGCGCCCTGCTGCAAGCGGTAACCGCGCTGGTGCAGGCTGTGGCCGGACAGGTCGAGGGACAGAATCGCTTCGCCGCGATCCAGACGCAGGTGAATCCGCAGGTCCGGATTGAGCTTGTCAATCGACGGACGGTCGCCTTGCGGGGTGCGCAGTTTGTCGACGATGGCGTCTTTGACTTTCAACGCGCCGAAGTGCGTGTTGTCGATGCCCGAGCCGTGGCCGCTGAACTCGACGGCCAGGGTGCCGTCGCTGAGCATGTGGTCCTGCCACTCGACGTCGAGCACGCCGTGGTACAGGTCTTCTGCGTCTTTCATCGCGAAGCGCTTGAGCACCAGCAACACGCGGTTGGCCAGGCGCGACCAGAGGCACAGGCGATAGGCGGTTTCCATGGTCGCCATGCCACGCACGGCGGAGGTGTGCTCGCGTGCGTCTTCAAGGCCAAGCCCGACGGCTTCCTCGATGAGAAGGCCTTCAAGGCCTTTGGGGCATGTGAGGAAGATTTCGAATTGATCGGACATTGGAATTTCAGAGCCTTTGGCTGAGTGAACCGGCAACGCATTGCCGATCCGGTTTTCAATCAGGCGCTTTTCTGTGAGAGCGCCCGCGTGGCACGAAGGTGTGCCGTTCCATCCCTGCTGCTCGAATTAAAGAGCTTAGATGCCGGGACAGAGAAAAAAGTTGAAGCAACAAAATGACTCAAAGCAACCCTTCGTCGAATAATGCCCCAGTGTAAACGTGGGTCATTCTCACTAAAGGATTAACCTCATCATGCAGCGCGGTGCCGATCATACCGGGGTTTGGCCACGAAGCGCTCAGCAAATACGCTGTTACTTATGGCCATAGCATCTTTTTCGTTACGTCCTTATGACAAAACGGTCATTCCCTCGATGTGACGCTTTGGTTAGAACTTGTCTCAGGTTGACGTCCCAACGGCGTCAACACCTTGGCTCGCCACGCCGGCAGCGAGCCGCCAACGGCAGATGTTTTTTTCTGCCAGACCTCAATTGAGGTCGACGCGACATAGACAGTCAACAAGTGAGGGAAACACCCTATGAGAAGACTTAAGCGTGATCCGTTGGAAAGAGCATTTTTGCGCGGATATCAATATGGCGTTGGTGGCAAATCCCGTGAGCTTTGCCCATTTACTCTACCGTCGGTACGTCAAGCCTGGATCAACGGCTGGCGAGAAGGACGCGGCGACAACTGGGACGGTATGACCGGCACTGCGGGAATCCACAGACTCAACGAACTTCACGCCGTCGGCTGACACAGGGCATTAATTCCGACACGACAATCTGAATACGTTACACCTTAACCACGCACGTCCCTCCCGGACGGCGGGCTGCGGCCCAGGGGCTCCTTCGAGGAGCCCTTTTTTATGCATCACATTCAACACTATTTCTGTGGCGAGGGGATTTATCCCCGTTGGGTCGCGCAGCGGCCCCAAAACCTGTCACCTCGGTGCCGCAGATAAATCAAAAGATCAGAAACGACGACTGCTGCGCAGCCGAGCGGGGATAAATCCCCTCGCCACAAGAGCCCCTTGCCAGATTCAGCGTCCGACTTTCATTGCCGCGATGGCGTCCACCGATTCACGAATCAGCGCCGGGCCTTTATAGATGAAGCCGGAGTAGATCTGCACCAGGCTCGCGCCGGCAGCAATCTTCTCGGCCGCATGCTTGCCTTCGGTAATCCCGCCCGCCGCGATGATCGGCAGACGACCGCCCAGCTCCGCCGCCAGCACTTTCACCGTGTGCGTGCTCTTCTCACGCACCGGCGCACCGGACAGACCGCCCATCTCGTCGCCATGTTCCATGCCTTCGACGCCAACGCGACTCAGGGTGGTGTTGGTGGCGATCACCGCATCCATCCCGGTTTCGATCAGTGCCTGGGCAACCTGCACGGTTTCTTCGTCGGTCATGTCCGGAGCGATCTTGATCGCCAGCGGCACATGCTTGCCGTGACGCAGCGCCAGTTCGGCGCGACGCTGGGCCAAGTCCGCCAGCAACTGCTTGAGCGAATCACCGAATTGCAGGCTGCGCAGGCCCGGGGTGTTCGGCGAGCTGACGTTGACCGTGATGTAACTGGCGTGGGCGTAAACCTTGTCCAGGCAGATCAGGTAGTCGTCGACTGCGCGCTCGACCGGGGTGTCGAAATTCTTGCCGATATTGATCCCAAGCACGCCTTTATATTTGGCGGCAGCAACCCGCGCCAACAGGTGATCAACGCCAAGGTTGTTGAACCCCATGCGATTGATGATCGCCTCGGCTTCCGGCAAGCGGAAGATCCGCGGTTTCGGGTTGCCCGGCTGCGGACGCGGAGTGATGGTGCCGATTTCGACGAAACCGAAACCCAACTGTGCAAAGCCGTCGATGGCCGCGCCGTTCTTGTCCAGACCTGCGGCCAGACCCACCGGGTTCGGAAAGTCCAGCCCCATGACATTCACCGGCACGTGCGCCGGGGCCTTGCACAGCAAGCCGTTGAGGCCCAAACGACCGCCCGCGCCGATCAGATCCAGCGACAGGTCGTGGGAGGTTTCCGGGGAAAGTTTGAACAACAGCTGACGGGCCAGGGTGTACATGGGCGGCGAGGACTCGGGCGGCGAAAAGAGGCGGCGATTATAGCCGGGCATGATCCTGCGGCGCGAGGCGCACGCGCAAATCCTTGTGCGTGGCATATGCCTTGCACCCTGCATTTTCACGATGGCTTTTGCAGGTGCACGCAATGACTCAACCTTCTGCCGGGCCGCTGGCCTGGGTCAACGGCAGCGACGCCCCGGAAAAAAGCGCAATCAATCTTGGCTTCATGGCCCTGAGCGACTGCGCCTCGCTGGTGGTCGCCGCCACGCAGGGCTTCGCTCAACCTTATGGCCTGACCCTCAACCTCAAGCGTCAGACCTCGTGGGCCAACCTGCGCGACAAACTGGTCAGCGGCGAACTCGACGCCGCGCACAGCCTGTATGGCCTGATCTACGCGGTGCATCTGGGCATCGGCGGCGTGGCGCCGACCGACATGGCGGTGTTGATGGGCCTCAACCAGAACGGTCAGAGCCTCAACCTGTCCCACGGCTTGCAACGGCTCGGTGTGACCAGTCCTGAAGCGCTCGACCGCCATGTGCACCATTCGCGCGCAAAACTCACCTTCGCGCAGACCTTCCCCACCGGCACTCACGCGATGTGGCTGTATTACTGGCTGGCGAGCCAAGGCATTCATCCATTGCGCGATGTCGACAGCGTGGTGGTGCCGCCGCCGCAAATGGTCGCGCACTTGCAGGCCGGACGTATCGACGGTTTCTGCGTCGGCGAGCCATGGGCAGCCAGCGCGGTGCAACAGGATCTCGGTTTTACCTTGGCGACCAGCCAGACCATCTGGCCCGATCACCCGGAAAAAGTCCTCGGCTGCACCCGCGCCTTCGTCGAGCAGTATCCGAATACCGCACGGGCGCTGGTGATGGCGATTCTCGAAGCCAGCCGTTTCATCGAAGCCAATCCGGAAAACTGTCGCAGCACTGCGCAGCTGTTAAGTGCGCCGGAATATCTCGACGCGCCGGTTGCCTGTATCGAACCGCGGTTTACCGGCGACTACGCCGACGGTCTCGGCAATCGCTGGCAAGACCCGCACGCGCTGCGCTTTCATGGCGACGGCTCAGTCAATCTGCCGTACCTGTCGGACGGCATGTGGTTCATGACCCAGTTCCGCCGCTGGGGTTTGCTGCGTGATGACCCGGATTACCTCGGCGTTGCCCGTCAGGTGCAGCAACTGGCCTTATACCGCGACGCGGCGACGGCCATCGGTGTGCCGCTGGGCGTGGACGATATGCGCAGCAGCCAGTTGATCGACGGCAAAATCTGGGACGGCAGCGATCCAGCCGGCTACGCCCGCAGTTTCAAATTGCATGCGCTGAGCGACAGCGCTGCCCTTCTCGCCCGCCGCTGACAGGAGATCGCCAATATGCTGCGCATTCTGCTGATCAACGACACCGCGAAAAAGGTCGGGCGCTTGAAAGCCGCGTTGACCGAGGCCGGTTTTGAGGTTATCGATGAATCGGGATTGACCATCGACCTGCCCGCGCGCGTCGAAACGGTGCGCCCGGACGTGATCCTGATCGATACCGAGTCACCGAGCCGCGATGTGCTGGAACAAGTGGTGCTGGTCAGCCGCGACCAGCCACGGCCGATCGTGATGTTCACCGACGAACATGATCCCGGCGTGATGCGTCAGGCAATCAAGTCCGGGGTCAGTGCCTACATCGTCGAAGGCATTCACGCCCAACGTTTGCAGCCGATTCTCGACGTGGCGATGGCGCGCTTCGAAAGCGACCAGGCCCTGCGCGCCCAGCTGCATGCCCGCGACCAGCAATTGGCCGAGCGCAAGCGCATCGAACTGGCCAAGGGCTTGTTGATGAAGATGAAAGACTGCAATGAGGAAGAGGCTTACACCCTGATGCGCCGTCAGGCCATGAGCCGCCAGCAGAAACTGATTCAGGTCGCGGAGCAGATCATCGCCATGAGCGAGTTGCTTGGCTGAGAAAAGCAAGAGCTCGCAGCCTTCGGCAGCTCCTACATGAGATCAGCGTCCCCCTGTAGGAGCTGTCGAGTGCAACGAGGCTGCGAGCTTTCAAGCCTTGGCACAGTTCTCGCTAAGTAATCGCTACAGGTAACCAACGGCGGTTGCCCCACCTACGACAAAGACGTCGCTCACCCTCCTCGCCCAACTGGCGATCCGGGTAGCGGCGTTTTTGCGTTTTGGCCCCACAGCCCGGGGCCGGTGGTGCGGCCGTGGCGGCGCTCCACTTGCTGGTCAATGACTCCTTCTCGAGATTCTTTACAGCTGAGGTGCGCGATGAATAAAAGCTTCTGGAAATCCGGCCATACCCCGACCCTGTTCGCGGCCTTCCTCTATTTCGACCTGAGCTTCATGGTCTGGTATCTGCTCGGTCCACTGGCGGTGCAAATCGCCGCTGACCTGCACCTGACCACGCAACAGCGCGGCCTCGTAGTCGCAACGCCAATCCTGGCTGGCGCCGTGCTGCGCTTTGCGATGGGCATGCTCGCGGATCGCCTGTCGCCAAAAACCGCCGGGCTGATCGGCCAGGTGATCGTCATCTGCGCACTGTTCGGCGCGTGGAAACTGGGAATTCACAGCTACGAACAGGCACTGATCCTCGGGCTGTTCCTCGGCATGGCTGGGGCGTCGTTCGCCGTGGCCCTGCCGCTCGCGTCGCAGTGGTACCCGCCAGAGCATCAAGGCAAGGCGCTGGGCATTGCCGGCGCCGGTAACTCTGGCACCGTGCTCGCCGCGTTGATCGCACCCGTGCTGGCTGCCGCGTTCGGCTGGAGCAACGTCTTCGGTTTCGCCGTGATTCCATTGATCCTGACGCTGGTGCTCTTCGCATGGATGGCGAAAAACGCTCCTGAGCGGCCGAAAGCCAAATCCATGGCCGACTACTTCAAGGCCTTGGGCGACCGCGACAGTTGGTGGTTCATGTTTTTCTACAGCGTGACCTTCGGCGGCTTCATCGGTCTGGCCAGCGCCCTGCCCGGCTACTTCAACGATCAATACGGTCTGAGCCCGGTGACGGCCGGTTACTACACCGCTGCCTGCGTGTTCGGCGGCAGCCTGATGCGTCCGTTGGGTGGCGCGCTGGCTGATCGTTTCGGCGGTATTCGCACCCTGCTGGCGATGTACACCGTCGCGGCGATCTGCATTGCTGCGGTCGGTTTCAACTTGCCAAGCTCCTACGCCGCACTGGCACTTTTCGTCTGCACCATGCTCGGTTTAGGCGCAGGCAACGGCGCAGTGTTCCAACTGGTGCCACAGCGGTTTCGCCGCGAGATCGGCGTGATGACCGGGCTGATCGGCATGGCCGGCGGCATCGGCGGTTTTGCCTTGGCGGCCGGCATGGGCGCGATCAAGCAGAGCACCGGCAGCTATCAACTGGCCCTTTGGTTGTTCGCCAGTCTGGGTGTGCTGGCCTGGTTCGGTTTGCATGGCGTCAAACGTCGCTGGAGAACCACTTGGGGTTCGGCGGCCGTGACCGCTGCGCGGGTCTGAGGACCAAGTGGCTCTGCAACTGAGTTTCGCCGACGCCAGCGCCACCGGCCCACGGGCGGAGAACCAGGACGCTTTGCGTCTGGTCACTCCAGCCCCGGCGCTGGCAGCGAGCAAGGGCTTTCTGTTCGCCATCGCCGACGGTGTCAGCCAGTGCGCCGATGGCGGACTCGCCGCGCGCTCGACCTTGCAGGCACTGGCGCTGGACTACTACGCCACCCCGGAGACCTGGAGCGTGGCGCAGTCGCTGGATCGCCTGCTGCTCGCGCAAAATCGCTGGTTGCAGGCCAACGGCGGCGGTCAGCCGTTACTGACCACGGTCAGCGCTCTGGTCATGCGCGGCAGGCGTTTCACCCTGGCGCATGTGGGCGATTGTCGGGTTTACCGCTGGCATGCCGACACTTTGCAGCGCATCACCGACGATCACGTCTGGGATCAGCCGGGCATGCAGCATGTGCTCAAACGCGCCCTGGGCCTGGATCAACACCTGGTGCTGGATTTTCTCGACGGTGAATTGCGTGAGGGCGAGAGCTTTGTGTTGCTCAGCGATGGCGTGTGGTCGACGCTGGGGGATACGGCGATTGCGGCGGTTCTGCGAGATCAGCCAGATCTGAACGCGGCAGCGCAAACACTGGTGAGCGCCGCGCATCTGGCGGGCAGTCAGGACAACGCCAGCGCTTTGCTGGTGCGGGTTGATGCGCTGGGTGAGGCAAATATTGGCGATGCGTTGATGCATCTGCAGCAATGGCCGTTGCCGCCGCCCTTGAAACCGGGCCAGAACTTTGAAGGCTGGCAGGTGCAGAGCGTCGTCGGGCAGAGCCAGCAGTCGCTGCTGTATCGGGTTGTTGATGGACAAGGTCTGGCGTGGCTGCTGAAAACCTTGCCGGCGCGCCTGGCTGACGATCCCCGCGCGGGTCAGGCGTTACTGTCTGAAGAATGGTTTCTCAAGCGTGTAGCCGGGCGACATTTTCCTGAAGTGCACGCACTGACTCAGCGTCAGCATTTGTACTACGTGATGCGTGAATATTCCGGCTCGACTCTCGCGCAACTGTTCGAGCAAAGCGGTCCGCTGCCGTTGGCGCAATGGCAGGATTTGGCTGAACGGCTGCTGCGCGCGGTTGGCCTGCTGCATCGGCGGCAGATCCTGCACCGCGACATCAAACCGGAGAATCTGCTGCTGGGAGATGACGGCGAGTTGCGGCTGCTGGATTTTGGTCTGGCGTATTGCCAAGGATTGTCCGAAGACACGCCGTCAACTTTGCCGGGCACGCCGAGCTTCATCGCGCCGGAAGCCTTTCTCGGGGATGCGCCCGCTGCGCAGCAGGATTTGTATGCGCTGGGCGTGACCTTGTATTTCCTGCTCACAGGACACTTTCCCTACGGCGAGATTGAGGCGTTTCAGCGTCCGCGATTCGGGGTGCCGGTGAGTGCCAGTCGCTATCGGCCGGATCTGCCAGAGTGGCTGGCGCAAAGTCTGGAGCACGGCGTCGCGGCGGACCCTTTGCAGCGTTTTGAAACGGCGGAGGAATGGTTGCTGGTGCTGGAGCAAGGCGAGCGCCGCAGCTTGACTGTGCGACCACGGCCATTGCTGGAGCGGGAGCCGCTGAAGGTCTGGCGGACATTGGCGCTGGTGGCGTTATTGGGGAATCTGGTGCTGCTGTATTTGCTGTTTCATCAGCCTTGATCCAACGCTTCAAAACCGAGCGCGATGCCTCGCGATGGTGCATCGAAAACCCTGCTCCCACAACGGAAGCCCTTTAATCACGGCGCTTGCGCCACTTGGCACAACCACTGCATTACCTGTTTCAACTTACATAAAGCCCAACCTTCAACGACGAAGGCCGGGCTTCCCGAGAGAACGGGACCAGGACAAAGGCGTCCTCGCTAGGCAACTAGCGGGACGCCTTTTTTTGTTTGCGCATTATTTGTCGAGCAAGGCCTGACTGCCCACAAGAGGCAAGCCCCAAGCTCCCGGAGAACCTGATGAAAAAACTCAAACTGGTGATGATCGGCAACGGCATGGCCGGGGTCCGCACCCTCGAAGAACTGCTCAAGCTGAGCGACGAGCTGTACGACATCACAGTCTTCGGCGCCGAACCGCACACCAACTACAACCGCATCCTGCTGTCACCGGTGCTGGCCGGTGAGCAAACCTTCGAAGAAATCGTGCTCAACGATCTCGACTGGTACCTGGAAAACAACATCAAGTTATTGCTCAACCGCAAAGTGGTCGAGATCGACCGGGTCAAGCGCCGGGTGATCGCAGAAGACGGCACAGAAGCGGAATACGATCGCCTGCTGATCGCCACCGGTTCGACCCCGTTCATCCTGCCAATCCCCGGCAACACTTTGCAGGGCGTGATCGGTTATCGCGACATCGCCGACACCCAGGCGATGATCGACACCGCAAAAACTCACAAGCACGCCGTGGTGATCGGCGGCGGCCTGCTCGGGCTCGAAGCGGCCAACGGCCTGATGCTGCGCGGCATGCACGTTACCGTGGTGCATCTGGGTGAATGGCTACTGGAGCGGCAACTGGACAAGACCAGCGGCCAACTCCTGCAAACCGCCCTCGAATCCCGTGGCCTGCACTTTCGCCTGTGCGAACAGACTCAAGCCCTGCACGACGCCGGCAATGGCCGGGTCGGCTCGGTGCAGTTCAACAACGGCGACATCATCCCCGCCGATCTGGTGGTCATGGCCGCAGGCATCCGTCCCAATACCGAACTCGCGGAGAAATCCGGCATCCCGTGCAATCGCGGGATTCTGGTCAACGACACCCTGCAAACCTACGACCCACGCATCTACGCCATCGGCGAATGCGCCAGCCACCGTGGCATCGCTTACGGCCTGGTCGCGCCGCTGTTCGAACAGGCCAAGGTCTGCGCCAATCACCTCGCACAATTGGGCTTCGCGCGTTATCAAGGTTCGGTGACTTCGACCAAATTGAAAGTCACCGGCATCGACCTGTTTTCCGCCGGCGATTTCATGGGCGGTGAAGGCACCGAAACCATCACCCTCTCCGACCCGATCGGCGGGGTGTACAAAAAACTGGTGATCAAGGATGACGTGCTGGTCGGCGCCTGTCTGTACGGCGATACGGCGGATGGCGGTTGGTATTTCCGACAGATTCGTGAGAATCACACCATCGGCGAGATCCGCGATCACCTCATGTTCGGCGAAAACGCTTTGGGCGACGTAGGACACCAAGGCCAGGACAAAGCCATGAGCATGGCCGACAACGCCGAAGTCTGCGGCTGCAACGGCGTGTGCAAAGGCACCATCGTCAAGGCGATTCAAGAACACGGGCTGTTCAGCGTCGATGAAGTGAAGAAGCACACCAAGGCTGCCAGCTCCTGCGGCTCCTGCGCCGGACTGGTCGAGCAGATCCTGATCAACACCGTCGGTGGCGCGGCCGACGTCAAACCGAAAAGTGAAAAAGCCATCTGCGGTTGCAGCGACCTCAACCACGGGCAGATCCGCAAAGCCATCCGCGAACAACACCTGCTGACCATCGCCGGCAGCATGAGCTACCTGAACTGGCGCACCCCGAACGGCTGCGCCACCTGCCGCCCGGCGCTCAACTACTACCTGATCTCGACCTGGCCGGGCGAGGCCAAGGACGATCCGCAATCGCGCCTGATCAACGAACGTGCACACGCCAACATTCAGAAAGACGGCACCTACTCGGTGGTGCCACGCATGTGGGGCGGTGTGACCAATCCGTCCGAGCTGCGGCGGATTGCCGACGTCGCCGACAAATACAACGTGCCGATGGTCAAGGTCACCGGTGGCCAACGCATCGACTTGCTCGGGATCAAAAAGCAGGACTTGCCCGGCGTGTGGAAAGACCTCGATATGCCGTCCGGCCACGCCTACGGCAAATCCATCCGCACCGTGAAAACCTGTGTCGGCAGCGAGTTCTGCCGCTTCGGCACGCAAAACTCGACGCAACTGGGCATTGAGCTTGAGCACGACCTGTTCAACATGTGGTCGCCGCACAAAGTGAAACTGGCCGTCTCCGGTTGCCCACGCAACTGCTCGGAAGCGGGAATCAAGGACGTAGGAATCATCGGCGTCGACTCCGGCTGGGAGATGTACATCGGTGGCAACGGCGGGATCAAAACCGAAGTCGCCGAGTTCTTCGTCAAGCTCAAGACCGCCGAGGAAGTGCGCGAATACAACGGCGCGTTTTTGCAGCTGTACCGCGAAGAAGCCTTCTACCTCGAACGCACCGTGCATTACATGCAGCGCGTTGGCATGGAGCACATCAAGAAGGCTGTGCTGGAAGATCCCGAGCGGCGTAAAGCGCTGAACGAGCGCCTGCAATTCTCCCTGTCGTTCGAACAGGACCCTTGGAAAGAGCGCCTCGCGCAGCCGCAATTAAAGAAAGAATTCGACGTCATTCCTGTGAAAAACCTGGAGGTGCCGGCATGAACTGGCTGGATATCTGTGCCCTCGAAGAGATCAACGCCCTCGGTTCGCGGATCATTGCCGGGCCGAAGGGTGACATCGCGATTTTTCGCACAAGCAACGATGAGGTTTTCGCACTCGATGACCGCTGCCCGCACAAGGGCGGGCCGCTGTCACAAGGCTTGATCTACGGCAAACGCGTGGCCTGCCCGCTGCACAACTGGCAGATCGACCTGGAGTCCGGCGAAGCCCAGGCCCCGGATATCGGCTGCGCGCACCATCACCCGGCTCGAGTAGAAAATGGCCGCGTGCAGCTGGCCCTACGGGACGCCGTCTGATGAACCGCCAGACGACCGCCTCGACCTGCTGCTATTGCGGGGTCGGCTGTGGCGTCCTGATCGAGCATGACGGCGAGCGCATCCTCGGCGTCAGCGGCGATCCGGCGCACCCGGCCAACTTCGGCAAACTGTGCAGCAAAGGCTCGACCCTGCACCTGACCGGCGACCTGGCGGCGCGTGCGTTGTACCCGGAACTGCGGCTGGGCAAGGGCATGGCGCGCAGCCGTTGTGACTGGGACACCGCGCTCGATCACGCCACTCAGGTGTTCGCCGAAACCATTGCCGAGCACGGCCCGGACAGCGTGGCGTTCTACATCTCCGGGCAGTTGCTGACCGAGGACTACTATGCCTTCAACAAACTCGCGCGGGGGCTGGTGGGCACCAACAACATCGACAGCAATTCGCGGCTGTGCATGTCATCGGCAGTGGTCGGCTACAAGCGCAGCCTCGGCGCCGATGCGCCGCCTTGCAGTTACGAGGACCTGGAGCTGAGCGATTGCGTGATGATCGTCGGCAGTAACATGGCCTACGCGCATCCGGTACTTTTTCGTCGCCTCGAAGAAGCCAAATCGCGCCGCCCGCAGATGAAAGTCATCGTTATCGATCCACGGCGCACCGACACTTGCGACCTCGCCGATCTGCATCTGGCGATCCTGCCGGGCACAGACGTCGCCTTGTTCCATGGGATTTTGCATCTGCTGCTGTGGGAAGACTGGATCGACCGCGACTTCGTCAACGCGCATACCGAAGGCCTTGCCGAGCTGAAAAGTCTGGTGCGCGATTACACCCCGACCATGGTTTCCCAGCTGTGCGGGATCAGTGTCGAGCAATTGCAGCAGTGCGCCGAGTGGGTCGGCACCTCACCCAGTTTTTTGTCGTTGTGGTGCATGGGCCTGAATCAGTCCACCGCTGGCAGCGCGAAGAACAGCGCGCTGATCAATCTGCACCTGGCCACCGGACAAATCGGCCGGCCCGGCGCAGGACCTTTCTCGCTGACCGGTCAGCCGAATGCCATGGGCGGACGGGAAACCGGCAGTTTGTCCAATCTGCTGCCCGGCCATCGCGATGCGACCAACCCTGAACATCGCGCCGAAGTGGCCGAGTATTGGGGCGTGGATTCGTTGCCAGAAAATTCCGGCCTCAGTGCGATTGAGCTGTTCGAGCAAGTGCGCAGCGGCAAGATTAAGGCGTTGTGGATCGCCTGCACCAACCCCGCGCAATCGATGCCGGATCAAACCGCTGTGCGCGCGGCGCTGGAGGCTTGCCCGTTCGTGGTGTTGCAGGAAGCTTTCCGTACAACTGAAACCGCCGCGTTTGCCGACCTGCTGCTGCCTGCCGCCAGTTGGGGCGAAAAGGAAGGCTCGGTGACCAACTCCGAACGGCGGATTTCCCACGTGCGCCAGGCCATTGTCGCACCGGGTGAAGCACGGCCGGACTGGGCGATCACGGTGGATTTCGCACAACGCCTGGAGAAACGTCTGCGTCCGCAGCAGCCGAGCCTGTTTGCCTTTGATCACCCGACGCAGCTGTTCGATGAGTTCAAAGCGCTGACCCGTGGCCGCGATCTGGACTTATCGGGCATCAGCCATGCGCTGATCGATGAGCTTGGGCCGCAGCAGTGGCCGTTTCCTGCCGGAGCACGGCAAGGCACGACGCGCCTGTACGTCGACGGCATATTTCCTACGACCAGCGGTCGCGCGCAGTTCATTGCCGATCCGTATCGCGCGGCCAAGGAACAACGCGATGCACGTTTTCCGTTGACCCTGATCACCGGCCGTCTGCGCGATCAATGGCACGGCATGAGTCGCACTGGCACTGCCGCGCAGTTGTTCGGGCATGTCAGCGAAGCCGTGTTGAGTCTGCATCCTGACGAATTGCGTCGGCATCGCCTGCAGCCGGGTGATCTGGTCAATCTGAAAAGTCGCCGGGGCGCGGTGATTGTCGCCGTGGGCAGCGATGACAGTGTGCGTCCGGGCCAGGCTTTTCTGCCTATGCACTGGGGTGACCGGTTTCTCAAGGGCGGCGTGAACGTTTTGACGTTGCCCACGTTTGATCCTCTGTCGAAACAACCCGAACTCAAGCACAGCGGCGTACGCCTCGAAACGGTGGATTTGCCCTGGCAGCTTTTCGCTCTGATAGAGGGCGATGTTCAACGGCATTTCGAGACGCTTCGACCGCTGTGCGAGGCGTTTTCCTACGTCAGCCTCAGCCTTGTCGGCCGGGAACGCCCTGCATTGCTGATACGCGCCGCCAGCGCGGTTGCGCCAGATCCGCAGTTACTGCGGCAGATCGACGAGTGTCTGGGCCTGATCGATGGTCCTGTACTGGCTTACGACGACCCACGGCGCGCCATCGGCAAACGAGTACGCATCGAAAACGGCCGGATCACTGCAATTCGCCTCGCTGGCGAAACCCTTGCGCAACATTGGTTGCAAGGCCTGTGGCTGGAGGGCCGTGCGGACGAGCAGTTGCGGCGCTGGCTGCTGGCACCGATGAGTGCCCCACCGGGGAGCGCCGGAACGCAGCTCGCTGCGGATAAAACCCTGTGCAACTGCCAGAACGTCAGTCAAAGCGCGGTCTGCGCCGGCATCCGCCGGGGTCTGGACTTGCCGGGGCTGAAACAAGAATTGGGCTGCGGCACGCAATGCGGCTCCTGCGTCCCGGAAATCAAGCGTTTGCTGGCGGCCAATGTGCAGCCGGTTGCCGTCATCTGAAGAGGAAACACCATGAATGCGAAAGTCTGGCTGGTGGGCGCAGGCCCTGGCGATCCGGAATTGCTCACGCTCAAAGCCGTGCGTGCGCTGCGCGAGGCAGATGTGGTGCTGATTGATGATCTGGTCAACGCAGCAGTGCTGGAACACTGCCCCGGCGCGCGGATCATTGCCGTCGGCAAGCGCGGTGGCTGTCGTTCAACGCCACAGGCATTCATTCATCGACTGATGCTGCGTTACGCGCGCCAGGGCAAATGCGTGGTGCGGCTCAAGGGCGGCGATCCGTGTATTTTCGGCCGTGGTGGTGAGGAAGCGCAGTGGCTGCGTGAGCGTGAGATTGAAGTGGAACTGGTGAATGGCATCACCGCCGGGCTGGCCGGGGCGACGCAGTGCGATATTCCGCTGACGTTACGCGGCGTGGCGCGTGGTGTGACGCTGGTCACGGCGCACACGCAGGACGACAGTCAGTTGAACTGGCAGGCGCTGGCGCAGGGCGGGACGACACTGGTGATTTACATGGGTGTGGCCAAGCTCAGCGAAATTCGTGAGCAGCTGTTGGCTGGCGGCATGGCGGCGGCTACGCCGGTGGCGATGATCGAAAACGCTTCCCTGCCGGAGCAGCGCGAATGTCGCAGTGATCTGACGGCTATGGAGGAGGATGCACGTGCATTTGAATTGAAGAGCCCGGCAATTCTGGTGATCGGTGCCGTTGCCGGTCGGGCAGGATCAAAAGATCGTCCGATCGCGGCCCGAGCCTGCGGCAGCTCCTACATTCAGAGCGCGGTCGCCCGGTAGCAAATCCCGGCAGTCAAATCGCAGACAAAGAAAAGCCCGGCCTAAGCCGGGCTTTTCTCAGAGCGGCAGCTAATTACTTAGCTTGAGCTTCAACCTGCGCTTCTACGCGACGGTTTACAGCGCGGCCAGCGTCAGTTTTGTTGTCAGCAACTGGGCGAGTTTCGCCGTAGCCAACAGACTGAACGCGGGACGATTCAACACCGTACTGGTTGGTCAGAACTTGCTTAACGGCGTTTGCACGACGCTCGGACAGTTTCTGGTTGTAAGCGTCAGGACCGACGGAGTCAGTGTGACCTTCAACAGTAGTGGTGGTGGATGGGTACTGCTTCATGAAGTCAGCCAGGTTTTTGATGTCGCCGTAGCTGTTGGTTTTAACAACAGATTTGTCGAAGTCAAATTTAACGTCCAGCTCTACACGTACAACTTCAGCAACTGCTGGGCAGCCATCAGCGTCAACAGTTACGTTGGCTGGGGTGTCCGGGCACTTGTCAACGTTGTCGCATACGCCGTCGTTGTCGCTGTCGGAGCAGACTTCAGCTGGTGCTGGAACTGGAGCAGCAGCAGGCTTGGAGCCGCCACCGAAGTTCACACCGATACCAACGCTAGGAGCCCACTCGGTGTCGCCCTGGTCGATATTGTATTGAGCTTCAACGCCAGCACGGGCGTAGAAGTTCTCGGTGAAGTACAGCTTGGCACCGCCGCCAACGTTGGCGAAGGTGGAACGGTTGCGACCGTTCGAACCGTTCTGGTCGATGCTCTGGTCAGAGAAACCGGCCGAAACGTACGGACGCAGCATGTCGCCCGGGTTGTTGAAGTGGTACAGAGCGTCCAGAGCGGTGTTAGCGCCCTTTACGTTCTTGCCGTCGTTGGCACGTACGTTGTGCACTTCGTCGTAGCCCAGACGCAGTTCAACGTCGTCGGTCAGGAAGTAACCAACAGAGCCGCCGAACAGGTTGCCGTTGTTCTTGAAGTTACGAGCGCTGTCGAATTGTTCTTTCTTAGCGAAGCCTTCGATTTCAACTGCGCCTTGGCCTTGTGCCAGAGCGCCGAACGAAGTGGCGGCAATCAAAGAACCAATGGCCAAGCCCAAGGTGTTTTTCAGTTTCATCCGTTAAATCCCCATCTGGTGATTGTGAAGCAGTCCCGCAAACCGGGGGACAACTCGGCGGCAAGTCTATCAGAACTTGCCTACACGTAAGAGATATTTGCGCCGAACTAAGTTTCAGCAATGCCTGCAAATTTCTCACGCAATTTATCTAGAGCACGTTTGTAACGCATTTTTGTCGCACTCAAACCCATGTGCATGATGTCTGCGATCTCCTGAAACTCCAGCTCTGCGACAAATCGTAGCACCAGAATTTCGCGGTCAATCGGGTTCACATACACCAGCCAGCGATCGAGCCCGCCCTTGTCCTCGGGGTTCGGCGTCTTCTCTTCAGACGCTTCCTCGAGGGGGTCAAGACTCAATGCGTCCATCAAGCGACGCTTTCGCCGTTCCTTCCGATACTGCGTGATGCATTCGTTGTAAGTGATGCTGTACAGCCAGGTTTTGAACTTCGATTTCCCCTCGAAGTTCTTCAAGCCGTACAGCACCTTCAACATCACTTCCTGACAGACATCGTCTGCGTCGCGATCGTTCCCAAGATATCGCGCACAAACGTTAAATAATGTTCGTTGGTAACGCCGCATCAGCTCTTCATAGGCGCGCGTCACGTGAAACAGCTCGGTGTGCGAGCGCGCGACCAACTCCTCATCAGAGAGCTCGCGGGGGTCGTAGCGCGTAGATAGCGTATGGGCTTTATTCAAAACAAGTCGTGCCGACAGTCAGGTCAATGTCCGCCGCAACCAGCATCAGCTGGCATTTCGCGGCGGCATACATTAGCAGGGTTTGCCGGGTTAGCGGCTACTCACATGCTGTTCCAGCAGGATCCGATTGGAAAGAGAGACTAGCTCACCCTCATCGGTCAGCAATGTGGTTTTAACCGTGCCGATCTCTTCGATCTGGCCTTCGACCTCGCCAACACGCACTTGTTGCCCAACCTGATACAACTCACGCACATAGATTCCCGCAAGAATCTGACCGGCAATTTCCCGGCTTCCCAAGCCCATGGCCAGCGCAACTGCCAGACCAACGGTAATCAATACGATGACAATCACATGGTTCAGCAGGTCGGTCTTGACCTCAAGCTGACTGATCGCGACCGAGATGCTGATGATGATAACCAGGCCCTGGGCAATTCGCCCAAGTCCTGAAGCGTAGTCCAGCCCTACGCCTTCTGCCGCCCCGCGCACCAGCCCGTTGGCCAATTGTGCGAGCAGAACACCCACCAACAACACCAGCGCGGCGCCGAATACTTTCGGCAAATACAGCGCCAGCATGTCGAGCGTAGCTGAAACTCGCTCAAGGCCAAGGGATTCTGCCGCAGAAACCAAAAATATCAGCAGAACGAACCAATACACAATTTTTCCGATCAACGTCGAGATCGGTACTTGCAGCCCCGCACGGGACATTAATTTAGTCAAACCGGTGCCGCCCATCAAGCGGTCAAGACCGAGTTTGGCCAGCAATTTGGACAGCAACGTGTCGAGCAACTTGGCAACCACGAAGCCCAACAGCAGCACCACCAGTGCGCCGAACAGGTTCGGGATGAAATTGGCGACTTTGGTCCACAACGCAGTCATTGCAGTGACGAGGCTCTGAGTCCAGAGATCAAGTTCCATATTCAATCAGCCTTATCAGCGGTGTGAACAGCAGGTTTACGAAGACGGGAAACCGGCGAGACATGCGCCGATCCATTATTCAAAGCGATCATCAGCGCGGGCAGCCAGCGGCCCAGCAGGCTGAACAGATCGCCGGCGCCGACCTGGCGGTTGGCGGTTTTAAGCACACGCCCAAGGGCCGCATCGTCGTCGCGAGCGGACGGCGAGGCGTTGAGCATGTCGCGCAGAGACTGTTCAAACGGATCGTGCATACGCACCTCTCGTGATGTCTGTGAAAGACGCGGGCAGATTTGGTCGGGTCACATGGCGCATGTTCAGACCCAGCGCAAACGGCGGAACAACCACCATTGTCCGAGCGCCACCGAGGCCATCAGCAGGCATGCCACCATGAATCCGTAGGGACTTTCGGAAAACGGAATACCGCCGACATTTATACCCAGCAGACCGGTGAGAAAACTCATCGGCAAAAAGATCCCGGTGATGATCCCGAAGCGGTACATGGTGCGGTTCATACGCACGCTCAAGCGCCGGTCTTCGGCCTCCAGCACAAGCCCCACGCGCTCTCGAGTCAATTCGAGCTCTTCGAGATAGCGCGTCAGGCTGTTGTTCAATTCGTTCCAGTAGTCGGCATCATCATCGACAAACCATGGCAGTTTTATCCGCGTCATTTGCCCAAAAATATCCCGCTGTGGAGCAAGAAAACGCTTCAGTCCGGCAGCCCGACGGCGGATGTGCAAAATCGAGCCGTGCTCGGGGGTATACCGTTCGTCGGCATCCATCTTTTCTTCTTCCTCATCGGCGATTTCCGAGAGGCAAGTCACCAGGTCCTGCACTTTATTGGTGAGGAACTGCGCCAGATACAGGATCAGTTCAGACGAGGTTTTCGGGCCTTTGCCCTCTGCCAAATCCGCCAACAACTCATCGGTTGCGCGCAACGGGCGCAACCGCAGGGAAATAACTCGCTGTGCCGAGGCAAAAATGCGCACCGAGACCATGTCTTCCGGCTCAGCCCCGGGGTTCAGATTGACCCCGCGCAAGAACAGCAGCAGCTCGGAATCCGGCAAAGGCAACAGACGTGGCCGGGTGTTTTCTTCCAGCAACAGGTCGCAAGTGAACTCGTTGAGGCCACTGGATTTACGCAACCAGGTCTGGGTTTGCGGGTGACTGCGATCCCAATGCAACCACAGGCTCTCGTGGGCCTGCAGTTGCAAATCGTCGAGATCAGTCCGGGCTATCGAACGCGCGCCGCCTTTACCGTCAAGCACCAGGGCATGCACCAGCCCCCATTGCGCGTTTTCTTCCTCGAACATCCTCACCCCTAATGATTACCGCGATTTATTCAGGCATTTGCAGCGGGCTTGGCGAGATGATCACGCCATTGTTGTCCGCATAGATGTAGTGGCCCGGATGGAATGTCACACCGGCGAAAGTCACGGCGACATTCAGGTCGCCGATCCCGCGCTTGTCAGTTTTCATCGGGTGGCTGGCCAGTGCCTGCACGCCCAGATCGGTCTGAGCGATGACATCGACATCGCGGATACAACCGTAGATCACCAGCCCTTCCCAGCCGTTTTTCGCGGCTTTCTCGGCGATAATGTCGCCGAGCAGCGCGCGACGCAGGGAACCGCCGCCATCGACCACCAGCACCTTGCCGTTGCCCTTGAGTTCCGCTTGTTCTTTGACCAGCGAGTTATCCTCGAAGCATTTGATGGTCACGATCTCGCCGCCGAACGAATCACGGCCGCCGAAATTGCTGAACATCGGTTCCAGCACCTGCACCAGCTCCGGATAGGCATCGCACAGGTCAGGCGTAAGGTAATGGTTCATCGAAAAACTCCTGTCAAAGGAAGACGCTCAAGGATGTCGAGTCGCTGTTCACCTTAGCCCATGCCATGGTCACCGACAGCACCTGAACAAACGCTGAAACGTAATAGCCAAATGGCCACCAAAAGTGACCAGAACCGCCGAATCCGTCATATCTTAGCCGCAAGCCGATCCGAACGAAATGCCCTTGTCAGTTCAAACAGCTTTCGCCAGGCCGGCCGCCTCAGCCAACAGCGGTGTCTGCTGATCAGCCAACCAACGCGCCACCAACGGCCAGACCTCAGCCTGCGCGACTTTGCTGACCAGCATTTCGACGTGGCCAAAATTATCTTTGAAGCCCTGCTCGAGCCCAAGATTGATGAACTGCTTGTGCTCGGAGCCGATCTGCTCGAACAGTTTCTGGCAGGCCCACGTCGGATCCTGATGATCGCCCGCCGCGCTCACTGCCAGTACCGGCACCTGAACCTCGGCCAGACCCGCCCACCAGTCCTTGTCCTTGTCGCCGAAACGCCCGAACAGGCCGTACCAGCGCATGCTTTCCAGCGCCAGACCGATCGGCTCGTCCTCCGGGCCACGCTTGAGCCGCGAACCTGAGAGTTGCGCAAAGCGCTTGAGAATGAAGCGCCCGCTCCACTCCACCGGCGGTATTTTCAGCGGCCAATAGGTCCGGCTGACCTGCGTTCCGAAAAATGCCGCTGACGCCACCGCAGGCTCACCGAGGTATTCCCCGCCAAGCGCCGCAGCCAGCGTGATGCCGCCCAGCGAGTGACCGATCCAGTGCGGAATCTGCCCACTCTGCTCGCGCACAAACGCAGCAATCGCCGGCAGATCGTAGCGCGCGTAATCGGCGACGCGGTTTTTGCGGTAGTTCTGGTTGCGCTGGGACAAGCCATGCCCGCGCATTTCCGGAATCCACACGTCGTAGCCCAGCCGCGCCAGATAAGCGCCGAGACCCAAGCCTTTGGGCGAAAACCAGAAGCGTCGATTGGAAAAACTACCGTGCAGCAGAATCACCGGCACGCCGCGCGCCAGCGATTCATCGGCCATGCCCAGACGGGTCACGGCGATTTCCACCGACCAGTCGGGGCTGTTGCCCGGTTTCAGGCGATACACGTCTTCGCTCAGATCGCCGCGCCGCTCGGCGCTGATCAGGGCGACAGGAAATAGGTTGCTGCTGCTTTGCATAATGCTCTTGCACAAAAAAGGGCGGCGTCCAGAGGAGCCCGCCCTGTTTCAATCATAAAGCGACCGGTCATTGACCGGCCGCTTCACTCACCGATCAGGCCTGCGCCTGACCCTCAGCCAGGAAGAACCAGGTTTCCAGCACGGAATCCGGGTTCAGCGACACGCTTTCGATGCCCTGCTCCATCAGCCAGCGCGCCAGATCCGGGTGGTCCGAAGGACCCTGACCGCAGATGCCGATGTACTTGCCAGCCTTGTTGCACGCCTGAATCGCGTTCGACAGCAGCTTCTTGACCGCTGGATTACGCTCGTCGAACAGGTGCGCGATGATCCCGGAGTCACGATCCAGGCCCAGCGTCAGCTGAGTCAGGTCGTTGGAGCCGATCGAGAAACCGTCGAAGAATTCGAGGAATTCTTCCGCCAGAATCGCGTTGGATGGCAGCTCGCACATCATGATCACGCGCAGACCGTTCTCGCCGCGCTTCAAGCCGTTCTCTGCGAGCAGATCCACAACCTGGCTGGCTTCGCCCAAGGTTCGAACGAACGGCACCATGATTTCGACGTTGGTCAGGCCCATCTCGTTGCGCACGCGTTTCAGCGCACGGCACTCGAGTTCGAAGCAGTCACGGAACGATTCGCTGATGTAACGCGAAGCGCCACGGAAACCCAGCATCGGGTTTTCTTCTTCCGGCTCGTACAGCTTGCCGCCGATCAGGTTGGCGTATTCGTTGGACTTGAAGTCCGACAGACGCACGATGACCTTTTTCGGGGTGAACGCAGCGGCCAGGGTGCTAATACCTTCGACCAGTTTATCGACATAGAAGCCGACCGGATCGTCGTAACCGGCGATGCGCTTGTCGACGCTGTCCTTGATTTCCTGCGGCAGACCGTCGTAGTTCAGCAGTGCTTTCGGGTGCACGCCGATCATGCGGTTGATGATGAACTCCAGACGGGCCAGGCCCACACCGGCGTTCGGCAGTTGCGCGAAGTCGAAGGCGCGGTCCGGGTTGCCGACGTTCATCATGATCTTGAACGGCAGATCCGGCATGGCGTCCACGGAGTTTTTCTTGATGTCGAAGCCCAGCTCGCCTTCGAAGATGTAACCGGTGTCGCCTTCAGCGCAGGAAACAGTCACGCCCTGGCCATCTTTGAGCAACTGAGTGGCGTTGCCGCAACCCACGACTGCCGGGATGCCCAGTTCACGGGCGATGATCGCCGCGTGGCAGGTACGGCCGCCACGGTTGGTGACGATGGCGCTGGCGCGCTTCATCACCGGTTCCCAGTCCGGGTCGGTCATGTCGGAAACCAGCACGTCGCCCGGCTGGACTTTGTCCATTTCCGAGACGTCCTTGATGATCCGCACCTTGCCCGCACCGATGCGCTGGCCGATCGCCCGACCTTCCACCAGCACAGTGCCGGTTTCTTTCAGCAGGTAACGTTCCATGACGTTGGCCTGAGTGCGGCTTTTCACGGTTTCCGGACGCGCCTGCACGATGTACAGCTTGCCGTCATCACCGTCCTTGGCCCACTCGATGTCCATCGGGCACTGGTAGTGCTTCTCGATGATCATCGCCTGCTTGGCCAGCTCGCTGACTTCAGCGTCGGACAGACAGAAACGTGCGCGATCAGCCTTGTCGACGTCGATGGTCTTGACCGACTTGCCGGCCGTAGCGACTTCGCCGTAGATCATCTTGATCGCTTTGCTGCCCAGGTTACGGCGCAGGATCGCCGGACGACCGGCTTCCAGCGTGCCCTTGTGGACATAGAATTCATCCGGGTTCACCGCGCCTTGCACAACGGTTTCGCCCAGACCGTAAGCGCCGGTAATGAACACCACGTCACGGAAACCGGATTCGGTGTCGAGGGTGAACATAACGCCGGCAGTGCCGGTTTCCGAACGCACCATGCGCTGCACGCCGGCAGACAGGGCGACCAGTTTGTGGTCGAAGCCCTGATGCACGCGGTAGGAAATCGCACGGTCGTTGAACAAGGAGGCGAATACTTCTTTGGCAGCGCGGATAACGTTTTCCACGCCACGAATGTTCAGGAAAGTTTCCTGCTGGCCGGCGAACGAAGCGTCCGGCAAGTCTTCGGCGGTAGCGGAAGAGCGCACGGCCACGGCCATGTCAGGATTGCCGGCCGACAGCACGGCGAACGCGGTGCGGATCTCGGCGTTGAGCTTTTCAGGGAATTCGGCGTCCATGATCCATTGACGGATCTGCGCACCGGTCTTGGCCAGGGCGTTGACGTCGTCAACGTCGAGGGCGTCGAGCGCGTCGTGGATCTGCTGGTTCAGACCGCTCAGTTCCAGGAAGTCACGATAGGCCTGCGCGGTGGTGGCGAAGCCGCCGGGGACCGAAACACCGGCGCCGGCCAGGTTGCTGATCATCTCGCCCAGGGATGCGTTCTTGCCCCCCACATGCTCAACATCGTGTTTGCCGAGCTTATCGAGGGAAACTACGTACTCTACCAAGGTGATCTCTCCACTAACTGTGTTGGAAAAGCTCAGAAACCGGCTGCTCGGGGGAGCGTTGGCCGGTTGTATGGCCTGGACCTGGAAAATAAGTGAGAATGCTGGCCAATGGCGGCCGGCAAATCGCGCCTATCATATCCAAGAATGACTATTAGCTTAAGGCCCAAGGTGCAAATGAAACGATCTGCTTTCTTTATCTCCGATGGCACCGGCATTACTGCCGAAACCCTGGGTCAAAGCCTCCTGGCGCAGTTCGAAAACATTACCTTCAGCAAATTCACGCGACCGTACATCGACAGCGTGGAAAAAGCGCGGGCCATGGTACAACAAATCAACAAAGCCGCCGAAACCGACGGCTTCCGGCCGATCATCTTCGACACCATCGTCAATCAGGACATTCGTGAGATTCTCGCCACGTCCAATGGTTTCATGATCGACATCTTCTCGACCTTCCTCGCCCCGCTCGAGCAGGAACTGACCGAGCATTCTTCCTACACCGTCGGCAAGTCGCATTCGATCGGCCACAACTCCAACTATATGGAGCGCATCGAGGCGGTTAACTTCGCCCTGGACAACGATGACGGTGCCCGCACCCACTATTACGACAAGGCCGACCTGATACTAGTGGGCGTGTCGCGTTGTGGTAAGACGCCGACGTGCCTGTACATGGCCATGCAATTCGGCATCCGCGCGGCCAACTACCCGCTGACCGAAGACGACATGGAACGCCTGCAACTGCCGGCCGCCCTGCGCGCGCACCAACACAAACTGTTCGGCCTGACCATCGACCCGGATCGCCTGACCGCGATCCGCAACGAACGCAAACCCAACAGCCGCTACTCGAGCTACGCCCAGTGCGAATTCGAAGTGCGCGAAGTGGAAAACCTGTTCCGCCGCGAGAACATCCCGAACATCAATTCCACGCATTTTTCGGTGGAGGAGATATCGGCAAAGATTCTGGTGGAGAAAGGCGTCGAACGGCGCTTCAAATAACTCTGCGGTGTCTGATCTGACGCCATCGCGGGCAAGCCCGGCTCCCACAGGTGTTGTGGTGTTTGCAAAAATTGCATCCGACACAAAACCCTGTGGGAGCGTGGCTTGCCCGCGATGAACGATAACGCGGTCCTTCAGATACCAAACAAATCGACAAACCGATGCACGGGCGCGGCCTCAAGCCGCGCCTGATCCTTGCACAGCGCGAAAATCTTGGCGCTACGCTGTCCGGTGAAGCGCGTTGCCAAGTTTGCCTTGAACTTGTCTTCCAGCAAGGGAATGCCTTCGACCCGGCGTCGACGGTGCCCGATCGGGTACTCCACCAACACGTTCTCAGTGCTGGTTCCGTCCTACCCGTTTGTCTTCCGATTTGAGCGCCAGCCTGCTAGCGATAGCGTTGTGTCAGCCGCCATCAATGTTAAATTTCAGGCAGCAATCGCCAGCAGGCTGAATCCCACAGGGTTTCTGATGTTCCTTAAAACGAGTCACCCGGAACGCGGACGTAGCCTTCCATCAAAACGCGCGCACTACGGCTCATGATGGCTTTCTTCACCACCCATTCGCCGTTCTCCAGACTGGCCTCAGCCCCGACGCGTAGGGTTCCGGACGGATGCCCGAACCGCACCGCATTACGCTCAACACCACCGGCAGCGAGGTTCACCAAGGTGCCGGAGATAGCCGCAGCAGTACCAATCGCCACCGCCGCCGTGCCCATCATCGCGTGGTGCAGCTTGCCCATCGACAACGCGCGCACCAGCAAATCAACATCACCCGCCCCAATCGCTTTGCCGCTGGAGGCCACGTAATCCGCAGGTTTGGCGACGAATGCGACTTTCGGCGTGTGTTGCCGCTTGGCCGCTTCGTTGAGATCGGAAATCAGGCCCATGCGCAATGCGCCGTGAGCCCGAATACTTTCAAACATCGCCAGCGCTTTCAGGTCACCGTTGATCGCGCCTTGCAGCTCGGTGCCGGTGTAGCCAATGTCTTCAGCGTTGACGAAAATCGTCGGAATGCCCGCGTTGATCATGGTCGCTTTGAAGGTGCCGACACCAGGCACGTCGAGATCATCGATCAGGTTGCCAGTGGGAAACATCGAACCAGCGCCGCCCTCTTCTTCCGCCGCCGGGTCCATGAATTCGACCTGCACTTCAGCCGCTGGAAAGGTCACGCCATCCAGTTCGAAATCGCCGGTTTCCTGCACTTCGCCGTTGGTGATCGGCACGTGCGCAATGATGGTTTTCCCAATGTTGGCCTGCCACACCCGGACCACGGCGACGCCGTTGTGCGGAATGCGCTCGGCATCCACCAGACCGTTGCTGATGGCGAACGAACCGACCGCCGCCGACAGGTTGCCGCAGTTGCCGCTCCAGTCCACGAACGGCTTGTCGATGGAGACCTGACCGAACAGGTAATCGACATCGTGATCAGCCTTGGTGCTTTTCGACAGGATCACGGTTTTGCTGGTGCTCGATGTCGCGCCGCCCATGCCGTCGATCTGTTTGTCGTACGGGTCGGGGCTGCCGATCACGCGCAATAACAAAGCATCGCGGGCCGGGCCTGCAACCTGTGCGCTTTCAGGCAAGTCTTTCAGGCTGAAAATCACGCCTTTGCTGGTGCCGCCACGCATATAAGTGGCGGGGATTTTGATTTGTGCTGCGTGAGCCATGACTGCTCCTTCAAAGCGACCAAAGGACTGATCATCCTTTGGTCGCTTAACTTGTTTTAAACGGCAACCGCCGATTCTTCGAGGAAGTCCTGAGCAAAGCGTTGCAACACGCCGCCGGCCTCGTAGATCGACACTTCTTCAGCGGTATCGAGGCGGCAGGTCACCGGCACATCAACGCGTTCGCCGTTCTTGCGGTGGATCACCAACGTCAAATCGGCACGCGGTTTGCGCTCGCCGATCACGTCATAGGTTTCGCTGCCATCAATTGCCAACGTGTGACGGTCGGTGCCCGCTTTGAACTCCAGCGGCAACACGCCCATGCCCACCAGATTGGTGCGGTGAATGCGCTCGAAACCTTCGGCGGCAATCGCTTCAACCCCGGCCAGGCGCACGCCTTTGGCCGCCCAGTCGCGCGAGGAACCCTGGCCGTAGTCAGCGCCGGCGATAATGATCAGCGGCTGCTTGCGCTCCATGTAGGTTTCGATGGCTTCCCACATGCGCATTACCTGGCCTTCCGGCTCGACGCGGGCCAGCGAACCCTGTTTGACCTTGCCGTTTTCCACGACCATTTCATTGAACAGTTTCGGGTTAGCAAAAGTGGCACGCTGCGCGGTCAGGTGGTCGCCGCGGTGCGTTGCGTAAGAGTTGAAGTCCTCTTCCGGCAGGCCCATTTTCGCCAGGTATTCGCCGGCGGCGCTGTCGAGCATGATCGCGTTGGACGGCGACAGGTGATCGGTGGTGATGTTGTCCGGCAGCACCGCCAGCGGGCGCATGCCCTTGAGCGGACGCGCGCCGGCCAGCGCGCCTTCCCAGTACGGCGGACGGCGGATGTAGGTGCTCATTTCGCGCCAATCGTACAGCGGCGCGACTTTCGGGCCGGTGTCTTCGTGGATGGCAAACATCGGGATGTAGACCTGACGGAACTGCTCCGGCTTGACCGAGGATTTGACCACCGCGTCGATTTCTTCGTCGCTCGGCCAGATGTCTTTCAGGCGGATTTCCTTGCCATCGACCACGCCAAGTACGTCTTTCTCGATGTCGAAACGGATGGTCCCGGCGATGGCGTAAGCCACCACCAGCGGCGGCGAAGCGAGGAACGCTTGCTTGGCGTACGGATGAATCCGCCCGTCGAAGTTGCGGTTACCCGAGAGTACGGCGGTGGCGTACAGATCGCGGTCGATAATCTCTTGCTGGATCAAAGGGTCCAGAGCACCGGACATGCCGTTGCAAGTGGTGCAGGCAAACGCGACGATGCCGAAACCAAGCTGCTCCAGCTCAGTGGTCAGCCGCGCTTCATCAAGGTACAGCGCCACGGTTTTCGAACCCGGCGCCAGCGACGACTTGACCCACGGTTTGCGCGTCAGTCCGAGTCGGTTGGCGTTACGCGCGATCAGGCCGGCGGCGATCACGTTGCGCGGGTTGCTGGTGTTGGTGCAACTGGTGATGGCGGCGATGATCACCGCGCCGTCGGGCATTTGCCCCGGCACTTCTTCCCATTGACCGGAGATGCCTTTGGCGGCCAGATCCGAAGTCGCCACGCGGGCGTGCGGGTTGCTCGGGCCGGCCATGTTGCGCACGACCGACGACAGATCGAACGTCAGGCCGCGCTCGTATTGCGCGCCTTTCAGGCTGTCGGCCCACAGGCCAGTAGTCTTCGCGTAATGCTCGACGAGCTGCACTTGCTGGTCTTCGCGACCGGTAAGTTTCAGGTAGTCGATGGTTTGCTGGTCAATGTAGAACATCGCCGCGGTGGCGCCGTATTCCGGGGCCATGTTGGAGATGGTCGCGCGGTCGCCGAGGGTCAGCGCGGCGGCGCCTTCGCCGAAGAATTCCAGCCATGCGCCGACGACTTTCTGTTTGCGTAAGTATTCAGTCAGCGCCAGCACCATGTCGGTGGCGGTGATGCCCGGTTGCAGCTTGCCGGTCAGTTCGACGCCGACGCTTTCCGGCAGACGCATCCACGACGCGCGGCCGAGCATCACGCTCTCGGCTTCGAGGCCGCCGACACCAATCGCGATTACGCCCAGTGCATCGACGTGCGGGGTGTGGCTGTCAGTGCCGACGCAGGTATCCGGAAAGGCCACCCCGTCGCGCACCTGGATCACCGGAGACATTTTCTCCAGGTTGATCTGGTGCATGATGCCGTTGCCCGGCGGGATCACATCGACATTCTTGAAGGCTTTTTTGGTCCAGTTGATGAAGTGGAAACGGTCTTCGTTACGGCGGTCTTCGATGGCGCGGTTCTTCTCGAAGGCTTGCGCGTCAAAACCACCCGCTTCGACGGCCAGCGAGTGGTCGACGATCAACTGCGTTGGCACCACCGGGTTGACTTGCGCCGGGTCACCGCCCTGCGAGGCGATGGCATCGCGCAGACCGGCGAGGTCGACCAATGCGGTCTGGCCGAGAATGTCGTGGCACACCACGCGCGCCGGGAACCACGGAAAATCCAGGTCACGTTTACGTTCGATGAATTGTTTGAGGGACTCGGTCAGCGTGGCCGGGTCGCAGCGACGCACGAGGTTTTCCGCCAGCACGCGCGAGGTGTACGGCAGGGTGTCGTAGGCGCCTGGCTGGATCGCCTCGACCGCCGCACGGACGTCGAAGTAATCCAGAGGGGTACCGGGCAGGTTCTTGCGGAATTCTGTGTTCATCGGTCGGGACTCGGTCACGGTGATAACAAAAAGGTTGGGGCCTGACGCCAATCCTGAAATTCCCATCGAACCCTGTGGGAGCTGGCTTGCCAGCGATGACTGAGTCACATCCAGCATCGATGCTGACTGACCCACCGCTATCGCTGGCAAGCCAGCTCCCACAGTTTTTCTCGGTGAACTTCGAGATCAGTGCTGGGCCCTCACCATTCAGCGACGTTCGATTGGCACGAACTTGCGCTGTTCGACGCCGACGTACTCGGCGCTCGGGCGGATGATGCGGTTGTTGGCGCGCTGTTCGAACACGTGCGCCGCCCAGCCAGTCAGGCGCGAGCAGACGAAGATCGGCGTGAACAGCTTGGTCGGGATGCCCATGAAGTGGTACGTCGAGGCGTGGTAGAAATCGGCGTTGGGAAAGAGTTTTTTCTGTTCCCACATGGTCTTGTCGATCGCTTCGGAAACCGCGAACAGCACCTTGTCCCCGACTTCATCGGAAAGCTTTTTCGCCCAGCCTTTGATCACTTCGTTGCGTGGATCGCTGTCCTTATAGATCGCGTGGCCGAAGCCCATGATCTTGTCTTTGCGCTCGAGCATGCCGAGGGTGCCTTTGATCGCCTCTTCCGGCGACGAAAAGCGCTCGATCATTTCCATCGCCGCTTCGTTGGCGCCGCCATGCAGCGGGCCGCGCAGCGAACCGATGGCCGCCGTTACGCAGGAATACAGATCAGACAACGTCGAAGCGCAAACGCGGGCAGTGAAGGTCGAAGCGTTGAATTCGTGTTCGGCGTAGAGGATCAGCGACACGTTCATGACTTTGACGTGCAGTTCGCTGGGCTTCTTGTCGTGCAACAGGTGCAGAAAATGGCCGCCGATGGTTTGCTCATCGCTCACGCAATTGATGCGTTTGCCGTCGTGGCTGAAGCGATACCAGTAGCACATGATCGCCGGGAAGGCGGCCAGCAGCCGGTCGGTCTTGTCGAGTTGCTCGGAGAAGTCTTGCTCCGGCTCGATGTTGCCAAGAAAGGAGCAACCGGTGCGCATCACATCCATCGGATGGGCGTCGGCGGGGATGCGCTCCAGCACTTCTTTCAGCGCTTGCGGCAGGTCGCGCAGCTTGCTCAGCTTTTGCTGGTAGTCGGCGAGTTGAGTCTTGCTCGGCAGTTCGCCGTACAGCAACAGGTACGCCACTTCTTCAAACTGCGCATCCGCCGCCAGTTCGCGCACGTCATAGCCGCGATAGGTCAGCCCGGCACCGGCCTGGCCTACGGTGGACAGTGCGGTTTGCCCGGCAACCTGGCCCCGGAGTCCGGCGCCACTAAGTACTTTTGCTTCGGCCATTGTTTTCTCCAATCTTGAATTTGTTAGGGAGGCTGGCGGCGTTTATTTTTTCGCCGCAAACAACGCATCGAGCTTCTGCTCGAACGTGTGGTAATCGATGCGATCGTAGAGCTCCATGCGAGTCTGCATGGTGTCGATGACATTCTGCTGCGTACCGTCGCGGCGGATCGCGGTGTAGACGTTTTCCGCAGCCTTGTTCATCGCGCGGAACGCCGACAGCGGATACAGCACCAGCGATACATCGGCCCCGGCCAGTTGCTCGGTGGTGTACAGCGGCGTCGCGCCAAATTCGGTGATATTGGCAAGAATCGGCGCTTTCACGCGGCTGGCGAACAGCTTGTACATCTCAAGTTCAGTGATGGCTTCCGGGAAGATCATGTCGGCGCCCGCCTCGATGCACGCAGCAGCGCGATCGAGTGCCGATTCGAGACCTTCAACCGCCAGCGCATCGGTGCGGGCCATGATCACGAAGCTGTCATCGGTGCGCGCATCGACCGCAGCCTTGATCCGGTCGACCATTTCCTGCTGCGAGACGATTTCTTTACCAGGACGGTGGCCGCAACGCTTGGCGCCGACCTGATCCTCGATGTGAATCGCCGCCGCGCCGAACTTGATCATCGACTTCACAGTGCGCGCGACGTTGAACGCCGAGGAACCGAAACCGGTATCGACATCCACCAACAATGGCAGGTCGCAGACGTCGGTGATGCGGCGCACGTCGGTCAGCACGTCATCCAGACCGGTGATGCCCAGATCCGGCACCCCGAGAGAGCCTGCGGCCACCCCGCCACCGGACAGGTAGATCGCCTTGAAACCGGCGCGCTTGGCCAGCAGGGCGTGGTTGGCGTTGATCGCGCCGACCACTTGCAGCGGATGCTCGCTGGCGACCGCATCGCGAAAACGCTGGCCTGGAGTGTTCTGGTTGGAACTCATGACTCACCTCGTTCAGTGACTGTCGGGTTGGCGCCGTCCTGATAATGACGGGCGATATTGCGTTTCGAGGCGCCGATGTGCCGGCGCATCAACAATTCGGCCAGTTCGCCGTCACGGTCGGCGATGGCATCGAGAATCCGGTGGTGCTCGGCAAACGCCTGGCGCGGACGGTTGGGCGTGGTGGAAAACTGGATGCGGTACATGCGCACCAGTTGATACAGCTCGCCGCAGAGCATCTGCGTCAGGGTGCGGTTGCCGCTGCCCTGGATGATTCGGTAATGAAAGTCGAAATCGCCTTCCTGCTGGTAGTAGCCGACGCCAGCCTGAAACGCCGCGTCGCGCTCATGGGTTTCGAGGACCCGGCGCAGTTCGTCGATTTCTTCGACGGTCATGCGTTCCGCCGCCAGACGGCAGGCCATGCCTTCAAGGGATTCGCGGATTTCGTAGAGTTCGAGCAATTCGGCATGGCTCAGCGAGACCACGCGTGCGCCGACGTGCGGTACGCGCACCAGCAAGCGCTGGCCTTCCAGACGATGGATCGCCTCACGCAGCGGCCCACGGCTGATGCCGTAGGTACGCGCCAGCTCCGGCTCGGAGATCTTGCTGCCCGGGGCGATTTCACCTTTGACGATGGCCGCCTGAATGCGCCGAAAGACGTTTTCCGAAAGTGTCTCGGAATCGTCACCGCTGATCACCGGGGGATCGAGTTGATCCAGCATATTGTCGACACCTTGAAATCCAATGCGGCAAAAACTAGCGAATCAATGCCAATCAGTCAAAGGATAAATACACATTGTCGACAATCGTCTAATAAGCCACTGATTCAGCCCCAAGAGTTATAGACCCGCTCGGCGGCTGGCGCCATAAAACCACCGTGCTAGAATGCCGCCCGCATTTGCCAGTCATTTGCACGGCTTGTCATAAAAAGCTGATAGGCACACGTAGGCGCTTGCGCAGTCATTGCCCAACGCCTTGCACCGAAAAACGGAACGCTGCGCACCAGGATTTATGAGACTCAAGCCCTTCTCCACCTTCTTTTATATGCTCTGCCTGCCCGGCCTCGCCTCGGCGGGGGAAAAAACCGTGTACGGCCTCAATGAATACGCAGCGCTGGACGGTATCAATCTGCAAGTCGCGGCCAAACTCGACACCGGCGCCAAAACCGCCTCACTGAGCGCCCGCGACATCAAACGCTTCAAACGCAACGGCGAGTCGTGGGTACGCTTCTATCTGGCCATCGACACCGCGCATTCGCACCCGCTCGAACGGCCGCTGGCACGGGTCAGCAAAATCAAGCGCCGCGCCGGCGACTACGATCCGGAAGAGGGCAAGAAGTACACCGCTCGTCCGGTGATCGAGCTGGATATCTGCATGGGTTCGGCAATGCGCAGCATAGAAGTGAACCTGACCGACCGAAGTGCGTTCCAATACCCGCTTTTGATCGGCTCCGAAGCGTTGAAACGCTTCGACGCGCTGGTCGATCCCAGTCTTAAATACGCTGCCGGCAAACCTGCCTGCGCCATCGCCGCTCATACCGCCGAGTAATTTCCATGCGTTCTCTAACCTTCCACCTGAAAATCCTGATCACCATTCTGGTGCTGCTCGGCGTTTCGGTTACGGCCTATCAGATTTTCGTGCTCGGCATCCCGGTGACCGAAGACGCCACCGACGACTTGTGGAACATCGACGCCAAAGTCGAGTTCGTCGCCAGCACCAAGGATCCAGTCAAGATCCAGATGTTCGTGCCGCCCCTGAGCCGCGACTACGTCAGCCTCAATGAAAGCTTCATCTCGAACAACTACGGGGTAGCGGTCAACCGGGTTGACGGCAACCGCAAGGTGACGTGGTCGGCGCGCCGCGCCAAGGGCAATCAGACGCTGTATTACCGTCTGGTGCTGACCAAGCGCTACACCGCTGAAAAAACCAAAGTCAAAGGCCCGACCTTCCGCGACAGCATGGTCATCGAAGGCGCGGAGAAAATCGCCGCCGAAGCCCTGCTCGCACCGATCCGCCAGCACTCGGCCGACGTCGAAACCTTCATCGGCGAAGCGATCAAACGCGTTAACAATCTCAACGATGACAACGTGAAACTGCTGCTGGCCGGCGACCCGTCCACCGCGCACAAAGCCAAGATCGTCGAATTGCTGCTGTCGATTGCCCACGTACCGGTAGAAAAAGTCCATACCCTGCGTCTGGTTGCCGATCAGCCACAAACCCCGGAACTGTGGTTGCGCAGCTTCAATGGCGCCGACTGGTTGTACTTCAACCCGGAAACCGGCGAACAGGGCCTGCCGACCGACCGCCTGCTGTGGTGGACCGGCGATGAAAACCTGATCACCGTCGATGGCGGCAAGAAAGCCAACGTGACCTTCAGCCTGAACAACAGTGAGATGAACGCGATTCGTCTGGCCAAGCTGACCGACGAAAACACCGACGCCAACTTCCTCGATTACTCGCTGTACGGCCTGCCGCTGCAAACCCAGCAGACCTTCATGATCATGGTGATGATCCCGATTGGCGTGCTGGTGATCCTGATCCTGCGCAACCTGATCGGCTTGCAGACCCTCGGCACCTTTACGCCGGTGCTGATCGCATTGGCCTTCCGCGAGACGCAACTCGGGTTCGGCATTCTGCTGTTTACCGTCATTACCGCACTGGGGCTGTCGTTACGTTCGTATCTGGAACATCTGAAGCTGCAAATGCTGCCGCGACTCTCGGTGGTGTTGACCTTTGTCGTGGTGTTGATCGCGGCGATCAGTCTCTTTAGTCACAAGCTTGGTCTGGAACGCGGTCTGTCGGTGGCGCTGTTCCCGATGGTGATTCTGACCATGACCATCGAACGCCTGTCGATCACCTGGGAAGAACGCGGTGCCGGACATGCGATGAAAGTGGCGATCGGCACGCTGTTCGCAGCGTCCCTGGCGCACCTCATCATGAGCGTGCCGGAACTGGTGTACTTCGTGTTTACCTTCCCGGCGATCTTGCTGATTCTGGTGGGCTTCATGCTGGCAATGGGTCGCTATCGCGGTTATCGCCTGACCGAACTGGTGCGTTTCAAGGCTTTCCTGAAGAAGGCTGACGCCTGATGTTCGGTTTCTGGAAGACCTGGAAGGCCCTGGAAGCCCGGGGCATCATGGGCATCAATCGGCGTAACGCGGACTACGTGCTCAAGTACAACAAGCGCAGTCTGTACCCGATTGTCGATGACAAGATCATCACCAAAGAGCGCGCGATCAAGGCCGGCATTCATGTGCCGGAACTGTACGGCGTGATTTCCACCGAGAAGGAAATCGACAAGCTCGACGAGATCATCGGCGCGCGCAGCGACTTCGTGATCAAACCGGCCCAAGGCGCGGGCGGCGACGGCATCATCGTGATCGCCGACCGTTTCGAGGGCCGCTATCGCACGATCTCCGGCAAAATCCTTGCCCACGAAGAGCTTGAGCATCACATCTCAAGCATCCTTACCGGCCTGTATTCGCTGGGCGGACACCGCGACCGCGCGCTGATCGAATACCGCGTGACCCCGGACCAGATCTTCAAAAGCATCAGCTATGAAGGCGTGCCGGACATCCGCATCATCGTGCTGATGGGCTATCCGGTGATGGCCATGCTGCGCTTGCCGACTCGCCAGTCCGGCGGCAAGGCCAATTTGCATCAAGGCGCCATCGGCGTCGGTGTCGACTTGGCTACTGGCCTGACGCTGCGCGGCACCTGGCTGAACAACATCATCACCAAACACCCGGACACCACCAACGCGGTGGACGGCGTGCAACTGCCCTACTGGGACGGTTTCATGAAACTCGCTGCGGGCTGTTACGAGCTGTGCGGGTTGGGGTATATCGGCGTGGACATGGTGCTGGATCAGGAAAAAGGCCCGCTGATTCTTGAGCTTAATGCGCGGCCGGGGCTGAATATTCAGATTGCCAATGATTGCGGACTGACGTTGCGTACGCATGCGGTTGAAGCGCGTCTGGAAGAGCTCAAAGCACGTGGGGTGACGGAGACGGTCGAAGAGCGGGTGGCGTTTGCGCAGGAATTGTTTGGGCATATTCCGGCGGTCGAGGGTTGATCCCGAACATGCCGACCTGTTGTGTACACCCCCTGCCCTATCGCGCCAACCCCGCCGAGTACTTCGCGGCAATCCGTCATGCCCCTGGCGCAGTGCTGCTCGACAGCGGCCGGCCGAGCGCAGAACGTGGCCGCTATGATTTGCTCAGCGCCTGGCCGCTGGAACAGCTCGCAGTTCTGCCAGATGAAAGCGGCAGTCTTTTCCTGCAACGCCTGCGCGATAATCTGGCCCGTTTGGGCGAAGCGAATTTGCCTGACGGTTACGAATTGCCGTTCGCCGGCGGCCTGATCGGTTATTTGAGCTACGACTTCGGCCGGCATCTAGAACACCTGCCGAGTCAGGCGCGGGATGATCTGAATTTGCCGGATGCGCGGTTTGGTCTGTATGACTGGGCGTTGATCTCGGATCATCTTTTGGGCACTAGCCAGTTGGTGTTTCACCCTTCAGTGAGTGCCGACGAGCAGCGCCGGCTGATTGATTTGTTCACTGAACTGACGACAGAGGCTTCGGCGCCTTTTTCGTTAAATAGTCCGATGACGGCCGATTTGTCGGCCGATGAATACCGCCAGGCCTTCGAACGTATTCAGCATTACATTCAGGCCGGCGATTGCTACCAGGTCAACTTCGCTCAACGTTTTCGCGCGCCGTACCAAGGTGACCCTTGGCTGGCCTATTGCGCCTTGCGCGAAGCGTGCCCTACCCCGTTTTCCGGTTTCCAGAGCCTGCCCGACGGCGGCGCAGTGTTGAGCCTGTCCCCCGAACGCTTCGTCAAAGTCAGCCAGCGCCAGGTCGAAACCCGCCCAATCAAGGGCACTCGTCCACGCGGCCGGACGCCTGCCGAAGACGCCGCCAATGCCGCCGAGCTGCTGGCGAGCCCCAAAGATCGCGCAGAAAACCTGATGATTGTCGATCTGCTGCGCAACGACCTCGGTCGCACTTGCCGCATCGGTTCGGTGCGAGTTCCGGAGTTGTTCAGTCTGGAAAGCTATCCGAATGTGCATCACTTGGTCAGCAGCGTGACCGGCGAACTGGCGGATGACCGCGATGCGCTTGACCTGATCGCCGGCAGCTTTCCCGGTGGCTCGATCACCGGCGCACCGAAAATTCGGGCGATGCAGATCATCGACGAGCTAGAGCCGACCCGGCGCGGGTTGTACTGCGGTTCGTTACTGTATCTGGACGTGCGCGGCGAGATGGACAGCTCCATCGCGATTCGCAGTTTGCTGGTCAAGGATGGGCAAGTGTGTTGCTGGGGTGGCGGCGGAATTGTTGCCGATTCGGATTGGCAGGCTGAGTATCAGGAGTCGATCACCAAAGTGAAGATCCTGCTCGAAACCCTGCAAACCCTCTGATACCCCTGTAGGAGCTGCGGCACGCTGCGATCTTTTGATCTTGATCTTGAAAAAAACAAGATCAAAAGATCGCAGCGTGCCGCAGCTCCTACATGATCGGATTACAGGCTTAGATTGCGGTTCGAGGCTTTGATGAATTCCTGCTTCAACTCGGCAAAGGTATGCACCGCCGGGAACTGTGGAAACTCGCGAATCACATTGTCCGGCGCATGAAACAGAATCCCCGCATCCGCTTCACCGAGCATGCTCGTGTCGTTGTAGGAATCGCCCGCGGCAATCACCCGGTAATACAGGCTTTTGAACGCCAACACTGACTGGCGCTTCGGATCTTTCTGACGCAGTTGATAGCTGGTGACCCGCCCGCTGTCGTCCGTAATCAGACGATGACAAAGCAAGGTCGGGAAGCCCAGCTGACGCATCAGCGGTTGGGAAAATTCGTAGAAGGTGTCCGATAGAATCACCACCTGGAAGCGTTCGCGTAGCCAATTGACGAACTCCACTGCGCCATCCAGCGGCTTGAGCGTGGCGATCACTTCCTGAATGTCCGAGAGTTTCAAGCCGTGCTCGTCGAGGATGCGCAGGCGCTGCTGCATCAGCACGTCGTAATCGGGAATGTCCCGGGTGGTGGCCTTGAGGGATTCGATTCCGGTTTTCTCGGCGAAGGCGATCCAGATTTCCGGCACCAACACCCCTTCAAGATCAAGACAGGCAATTTCCACAGGACACTCCGTTTGTAATGTTTATTGAGTCGAGCGAGCCCGAACTCTAGCGGCTCGACCCGGCCCGTGCAACGCACAGCACGCCCCGGCCAACGCGACTTTTTGTTAACATCGCCGCCATATAGAGCGCCCAGCGCCACCGACCTGTAGGAAGCCGCCCTGATGAGCCCAACGTTCGACGTCGTGGAACTCGCCACGACCTATGCCAACAAATCCGCGCAAGACATCCTCAAACTCGCTTTCGCCGAGTTCGGTGACGAGCTGTGGATATCTTTCAGCGGCGCCGAGGATGTGGTGCTGGTGGACATGGCCTGGAAGCTCAACAAGAACGTCAAAGTCTTCAGTCTCGACACCGGGCGCCTGCACCCGGAGACCTACCGCTTCATCGATCAGGTGCGCGAGCACTACAAGATCGACATCGAACTGGTATCGCCGGACTACACAAAACTCGAACCGTTCGTGAAGGAAAAAGGCCTGTTCAGTTTCTACAAGGACGGCCACGGCGAATGCTGCGGGATCCGCAAGATCGAGCCGCTACGCCGTAAACTGTCCGGCGTCAAAGCCTGGGCTACTGGCCAGCGCCGTGACCAGAGCCCGGGCACCCGCAGCGCGGTAGCGGTACTGGAAATCGACACTGCGTTCTCGACTCCGGAGCGCACGCTGTACAAGTTCAACCCGTTGGCACAGATGACCAGCGAGGAAATCTGGGGCTACATCCGCATGCTCGAGCTGCCGTATAACAGCCTGCATGAGCGCGGCTTCATCAGCATCGGCTGCGAACCCTGCACCCGCCCGGTGCTGCCAAACCAGCACGAGCGCGAAGGTCGCTGGTGGTGGGAAGAAGCTACGCAGAAAGAGTGCGGCTTGCACGCCGGCAATATCATCGGCAAATCCAGAGCTTAGTCGGAACCCGGTTTCAAACCGGGTTCAAACTGCACTGAAGCGCTTGGCCAGTCCCTGCTCGGCAAACTGCTCGATGACGAAATCGACAAATGCTCGAGTTTTGCCGGGCAGCAATTTGTGCTCCGCGTAATAGATCGAGATGTTGCCATCGTCGACGTACCAGTCCGGCAACACTCGCTGTAAACGCCCGGTGTCCAGATAACCAACGGCAAACGGCATGCTTACTAACGCAATGCCCAAGCCCTGCGCCGCCGTGGCGCAAGCGGCCTCGGAATCGCTCATGGTCATTCGCACGCGCAGAATCAAGGGGCTGTGTTGTTGCTTGCGATCGCTCAACTGCCACGAGCGCACGCGACCGGTTTGCGGTGAGCGGATCAGGATTCCGTCGTGATCCTTCAGGTCCTCCGGCTGATTAATTGCCGAGTGGCTATCCAGATATTCGCGAGACGCCACCAATACCCTATGCGCCGGAGTCAGCTTGCGCGCGACCACGCCTTGCGGCAGTTCAAAACCGCCGCCAATCGCCGCATCAAAGCCCTGCCCGATCAGATCGACCTGACGATTATCGAAATGCCAGTCTGGATTGATCGCCGGGAACCGATGCAGAAACTCACCCAGCAACGGCACGATGTACAGCCGCCCAAACACCGTGCCCATGCTGACCTTCAACGTACCCGCCGGTTGCCCTTCGGCGCTGGCCAGATTCGCTACGGCATTCTGGATTGTGGTGAGGCTGGCGCTGACCTCGCTCAAAAACAGTTGCCCGGCCTCGGTCAGCGTCAAACTGCGGGTGCTGCGCTGAAACAGCCTTACGCCAAGACGTGCTTCGAGTTTCGCCACGCTTTTGCCGACCGCTGCCGGGGTCAGACTGAGGCGTCTGGCGGCTTCGGCGAAGCTGCCGACCTCGGCACTGCGGACGAAGGATTCGATACTACTGAATGTTTCCATGGTCGCCACTATAAACTTCTGGTTTACACAGACTATAGCAACCTCGGGCTACACGGTTGCTGGCTGGCGGCAGATACTCGACTCCGACACCAAGGCAGCCTGCCTTGAAATTTCTGGAGATCGCACATGACCACTCAAAACCTCAGCGGTAAAGTCGCTCTGATTCAAGGCGGCTCTCGCGGCATCGGCGCCGCCATCGTCAAACGTCTGGCCGCTGAAGGCGCAGCAGTCGCCTTCACTTATGTAAGCTCCGACGCCAAGGCTCAGGAACTGCAGAACAGCATCACCGGCAACGGCGGCAAAGCCCTCGCAATCAAGGCCGACAGTGCCAACGCCGATGCCATCCGCAGCGCCGTGGCTGCCACCGTTGAAGCCTTTGGCCGCCTCGATATCCTGGTCAACAACGCCGGGATCCTCGCCATCGCGCCGCTGGAAGATTTCAAACTGGAAGACTTCGATCAGACCCTGGCGATCAACGTACGCAGCGTGTTCATCGCTTCCCAGGAGGCCGCCAAGCACATGGGCGAAGGCGCGCGCATCATCAATATCGGCAGCACCAACGCCGATCGCATGCCCTTCGGTGGTGGCAGTGTGTATGCGATGAGCAAATCGGCACTGGTTGGCCTGACCAAAGGCCTGGCGCGCGATCTCGGCCCACGCGGCATCACCATCAACAACGTGCAGCCCGGCCCGGTCGACACCGACATGAACCCGGCCCACGGCGAGTTCGCCGACAGCCTGATACCGCTGATGGCGGTCGGCCGTTACGGCAAGGCTGAAGAAATCGCCAGCTTCGTCGCCTACCTGGCAGGCCCTGAAGCCGGCTACATCACCGGTGCCAGCCTGACCATCGACGGCGGTTTCGGCGCCTGATACGGCTGAAATACTCTGAACGAAAAACGCCGCCCTTCCTTAATGGAGGGGCGGCGTTTTTTTGCCTGCGGTTACGTCAGGCCCAATCCAGCGCCGGCAATCCGCAAGCAGCTGGGGTGAACGCTTTCAACGTACGAAGAATCCCGTCGGCGTGTGCGTATTTTTCATCGGCCATCGCCGCATCAGGAATCGCGATGGCGGTCATGCCTGCCGCTTTGGCCGCCGTCACGCCGAATGGCGAGTCCTCGAACACCAGACAATCTTCCGGCGCCACACCCAAACGCCGGGCAGCCGTCAGGAAGATATCCGGCGCCGGTTTGGCTGCGCCAACCTCCGGGTCATCCGCCGTCACGATGAAGTCGAACAGCGCAAACCACTCGCGGTGCAACGTGGTTTTCTGAGCGAATGACTGACGCGAAGAACTGGTGCCGACCGCAATCGGAATGTTATGCGCCTTGAGGTGACGCACCAGTTCCTCTGCCCCCGCCATCGCCTGGGCAGTGGGGAAACGCTCGCGCATCAACGGTTCGCGGATCACCAGAAACTCTTCAGCCGTGATCGGCAGATCCAGCGCCTCAACCACGTAGCGCGCCAGATCACCTGCGCCACGGCCAATGATGTTCTGCTTGATGCTCCAGTCGAAGGTGCGTCCGTACCGCGCCGCAATCATCGACGTGACCTCGGTGTAGATGCCCTCGGTGTCCAGCAGCAAACCGTCCATATCGAAAATCACGGCCTTGATCGGGCCGAACGCCATCAGCGGTGCATTCATCATCGGATCCGTCAGCAATGTCATCCAGCCCCGCGCCGTTGAGGCAGCAGCACGGATCTGATTAAAGGGTTCAGCAGCATAACGAGCGTGATCGCCATTGGGCAACGGGCAATCTCTGCTGTTTGGTTTAAACCAGTCGCAGGCAATTAGCGAAATACCCTACAGCCACCGCCTACTTGGCTGACTTCTTTCCCGTTTGATCCCCCGCACAGTTGCGCGCCTTCCATCGAATTGCGCGAGCGACTGCGAATGCTTCCACCCGATCCTCTGCTGAAACTCAATAACACCATTGGTTTGCTGGTGGTCGCGGCGCTGAATCCCGAGCAGCCCGACGCCGAAGCGCTGTTCGGCGAATTTCGCCTGTGTTTGAACAACTACGACGCCTGGGCCGAGCAGTTCTGGACTGGCACGGCGCTGGATGTCGAGCAGGTGTTCAAGGTCGGCAACGATGTGTCGCTGACTGCGCCGATCAAGTCGCGTAAAGCGCTCAGTTCTTCGGTGTTCATGTGCCCTGCTCAAGGTCCGCTGACCTTGGTGCATATGTTCGAAGCCGCACGGTATGTGCCGATTGGTAATACGCCGGTGATGCTGGAACCGGTGGTTGCCGAGGTTGATGGCGTCCTCAGCTATGGCGAACCGCTGCATCACACCATCGGCCCCAGCGGCATTCTCGAGGTGTCCGACTGCAATCGGGGCCAGCGTTATCGCATCACCTTCTTTCCTGATGTTTCCTCCGAGCATGTCAAAACGCTGTACGCGTCTTATCAAGGTCTCATCGATGGACTTGAGGTCTGGCTGCGTGGGGAATGGGCAGGGTTTGAGCCGCAGTGGAAGGAGTTTTCCAGTGCCGGGTTCAGTGAGCGTTATGGCTTGTTGCAACAGACTGACTGGCGCGGTTTTGAGAGCGCGTTAAACGGCGTCTGGGACGACGTGAAGCAAGTGTTTGCGCTGCTTGCGGATTTGCAGGCCAACAGCGAAAAACTCCTGGCGTATCTATCGGCGCTTGAACTGGACGCCCTGTTGAGCGCCTCGGCCGAGACCATCGCCAACGGGTTGTTGATGCTCAGTGACGAGCCGCTGCTGTTTATTCATCTGGCGGCGTTTACCAGTTGGTTGAAGATGCTGCCGCCGCAGTATCTGGCCGAGGTGGTAGCGGAAGTTCGCGCCGAGTTGCTGATTGGCTTTCTGCTGATGTGCGTTGGGCGCGGCATGGGCGTGAAGCTGCTGTTGAGCGCCAAGGTCCTCTCCAAGATCAAATCGCCGCGCGCGCGGGAGTGGCTGGCGGCTGCGGCGTTGCGTTTGGCTGAGCTGACCTCTGAGGCCGATCTGACCCGACATGCTAATGCGCTGAGGCCGCTGGCGGTCAATGCGCGGCAGGCACCGTTGAAGCCGACGCCGACCGTGCCGCTGGAGATTCGTCAGGGCGAGGGACCGGTCTTGACGGTGCCCAATCCCGCCGCGATATCGCGCAACAAGTCACAAGACATGACGCGGCTGGAGCGGCACGAGCCTCGGGATGAGGCTTCGGATCAGGCTAAGAACCCCAACGGTGACAGCGCGGATTGTGCGCCGCTGACCTGCACCAACGGTTGTCCGGTGTCGATGGTCACTGGCGAGGAATTGCTGACGCTGACCGATGGTTCGCTCGATGGATTGCTGCCGTTCGAGTTCACCCGCTTGTATCGCAACAGCGCTGCCGAAATCGACGTCGGCCTGGGCTTTGGCTGGAGCCATTCGCTGGCGCATCGGCTGGAGATCGAGGGCGACGGGGTTGTCTGGGTCGATCACGAGAACCGGCGCACGCGCTTTCCGTTGCCGAGTGTCGCGCGGCCGGCGATTCACAACAGCTTGTCGCGTGCGGCGATTTTTCTCGGGGATGAGCCGGAGGAGCTGATTGTTGCGCTGGCCGGGGATTCCGCGCGGTTTTATCACTTTCGCGCGGGGCGGCTGACGGCGGTCAGTGATGCCTACGACAACCGCTTGCTGGTGTCGCGTGATCGTCAGGATCGGATTCAGCGGCTGGATAACGGCGCCGGGCGTTCGCTGTTTCTGCGTTATGAGCGCACGCATCTGGTGGCGGTGGATTACCAGGTGTTGCGCGAGGCGGTCTGGCGCAGCCAGCAGACCCTCGTCAGATATCGCTACGACGCCCGCCAGCGGCTGATCGAAGCGACCAACGCGGTCGGCGACAGCGAGCGTTACGACTACGACGACCAGCACGTCATCCTGCAGCGGCAACTCAGCGGTGGGGCAAGTTTTTACTGGGCGTGGGAACGCTCTGGCAAAGCCGCGCGCTGCGTGCGGCATTGGGCGTCGTTTTCGCAGATGGACACGCGCTATGTCTGGGACGATGCCGGCAGTGTCACGGTGCAGTACGTCGATGGCACGGAAGAGGTTTACGTCCATGACGACCGTGCGCGGCTGGTGCGCAAGGTCGCGGCGGATGGGGGTGAGCAGCTCAAGGCTTACGACGATGCGGGCCGGTTGATCGCCGAGCAGGATGCGTTGGGCGCGGTCACCGAGTACCGCTATGACGAGGTGGGACGGCTGATTGCGCTGATTCCGCCGGAAGATGCGCCCACGTCCTACGAGTATCGCCACGGTTTCCTGCACACCCGTTCGCGGGGTGAGGCGGTCTGGACTTACCGGCGCAATGCTCAGGGCGATGTGACCGAGTTGGTCGATCCGGACGGGCATGTCACGCATTACCACTACGACCCGCAAGGTCGGTTGCTGTCGATCCGTTATCCGGACACCAGCCGCCATGTGCTGGTGTGGAACGACCTAGGGCAGTTGGTCGAGGAAACCCTGCCCGATGGCGGCGTACGCCAGTTTTCCTACGACGCTTTGGGGCGGCGGATTACCACCCGCGACGAACACGGCGCGCTTACTCGGCAGACTTGGGACGCCGTCGGCCGACTGCTGCAGACGATCGCTCCGACCGGCGCCAGCCGTACTTTCAGCTACAGCCCCTACAACCAGATCACCGCCGAGCGCGATGAACTGGGTCGCATCACCCGCTACGAGTACGACGACGATCTGCACCTGGTCAGCCGCCGGATCAATCCCGACGGCACGCAGGTGCAGTATCGCTACGATCATGCGCAGCTGCTGCTCACACAGATCGAGAACGAGTCCGGCGAACAATATCGGCTGGACTACACGCCGACCGGATTGATCCGACAGGAAACCGGCTTCGACGGCCGGCGCACGGCTTACGTCTACGACCGTAATGGGCACCTGCTGGAGAAAACCGAGTTTGGCGATGACGGTTCGACGCTGGTCACCGCTTACGAGCGTGATGCGGCCGGGCGCCTGCTGGTCAAGACCCTGCCCGATGGCGTGCGTGTGGAATACCGCTACGACCGCCTCGGCCGACTCAGCGGCGTCGACGATGGCCAGCGGCACCCGCTGGAATTTGCCTACGACACTCAGGACCGGCTGATCAGCGAACACCAGGGCTGGGGCACCCTGCGTTACGCCTACGACGCCTGCGGCCAGCTCAAACGCCTGCGCCTGCCCGACAACAGCAAACTCGACTACCTGTACGCCAAGGGTGGCGCGCTGACTGCGATCCACCTCAACGGCGCGCAGCTCACTCGCCACGTCTATCAGTCCGGTCGTGAACAACAACGCCAGCAAGGCCTGCTGCTCAGCGAATATGCCTACGACGAGCAAGGCCGTTTGCAGGCTCACGCCGTAGGCCATCAACGCAGTTCGGTGTATCGCCGCGATTATGCCTACAGCCCCAACGGCAATCTGGAGCAGATCGCCGACACCCGCCACGGTCAACGCAACTATCAGTACGACGCCCTCGACCGCCTGATCCGAGTGTGCCACACCCGCGACCATCTCCCCGAAAGCTACGCTCACGACCCGGCCGGCAACCTGCTGATGCAGGACCGTCCGGGACCGAGCAGCGTCAAGGGCAACCGCCTGCTGGCCCAAGGCGACCGCCACTACGACTACGACGCCTTCGGCAACCTGATCCGCGAACGCCGTGGCCTCGCGCAACAACTGATCACCGAATACCGCTACGACAGCCAGCATCGCCTGATCGGCCTGACCCGCCCCGACGGAACAACCGCCAGCTACCGCTACGACGCCTTCGGCCGGCGCATCAGCAAAACCGTCGACGGCCAGACCACCGAATTCTTCTGGCAAGGCGACCACCTCGTCGCCGAAAGCAGCAAAGAACAACACCGCAGCTTCATCTACGAACCCGGCACCTTCCCCCCGCTCGCGATGCTCGACGGCAAAGGCCCAAAACGCGCCTGCCCGTTCTACTACCAACTCGACCACCTCGGCACGCCGCAGGAACTCACCGACTACAGCGGCGAGATCGCCTGGTCGGCGCAGTACGCCGCGTACGGCAAAACCACCTCGGTGGAACTGGCCGGCGAGGACTACCTCGACCAGCCGCTGCGGTTTCAGGGGCAGTACTTCGATGAAGAAAGTGGCCTGCACTACAACCGGCATCGGTATTACGATCCGGAGGTTGGGCGGTATCTGACGCCGGATCCGGTGAAGTTGGCTGGGGGGCTGAATCAGTACCAGTACGTGCCGAATCCGACGGGGTGGGTGGATCCGTTGGGGCTGAGTTCCGATTGCCCTCCGCCAGATAAACCGGGTTGCGTGGCACCCGGTGATGTTGGCGGCTCCGTTGTTGATGAAGGTGAGCCGCAGACTCCTAAGCTGAAATCACCACATAAGCAGTTTGGTAGTGACAAAAAGCTTGAAGAGCATTATGAAAAACATGGTGCAGAGTTTAGGGCCATGAGCAAAGAAGAATATTTGCTCATAGCACAAGACGTGGTGAATCAAGGGTCTCGCATTGAGTACCTTTACAAGGAGCAAATTCGAACAGGGTATTTTCAGCTAATGGGAAACAATCGTAGAGGAGAGGCAAAATTTGCCTTTGTCGGCACTAACAACAACGGTGAAATTACTACGCTTCACACAAAAAGCGGAAAAGAATTCTGGCGAACAATTAACGGCAGTGCACAGGACAAAACAGTGAGACCAATTTATGACTAGAAAATACAAAGCGGTGATCATTGAAACCGGCGGCGACGAAGATGATATCGCCATCCTGCAAGTTGGAGACGCTTCTATAAAATGCTTCGTAAACTACTGCCCAATATTAATTGAAGTCGGAAAATCTTATGAAACCGAGTTCGAAATGGTCCTACCCGATGAGCTTATGGTGATGCCTGTCGAAAATGAAAAAAAGCAAATAGAGGTGCTAGGTAAAGGCCTCTCCTGCAATATTTTTGGTTTTCTGGACGATGGTATTTTAAGGTCGGCAATTGAATTTGGTGATCAAGACATTCACTACGACTACCCATACTTAAACAAGCAATACATCCAAATCACCGCACATAGAATCGATGTTTCTTTTCTCCGCGAGATAGAGGGCGAGAGGTGTGTTTAGTCACGCCGTTCCTCTCAAAGGGCCTGGAATACAGGCCCTGAAGTCTTAAGGATGGTGCCTGTACCTTGCTCAATACTCCCACTCACCAATCACTGCTCATCCTCATCCTCGTCATACTCCATATCCGCCTCATCAGAATCATTCAACGGCACCGTCGCATCATCCATCAGCGACCCCGGATCTTCGTTCCCCGGATCATTCAGCTCGCGCTTCTCCGGGTCTTTGATAAACGGCACTCCGCTCGGGCCCTTCTCTTCCTTGCCTTCAGTCTCTGCGTTCATGGCATGCCTCGCATTGTTCGGGAATGTATAAAGTTCGAAAGTCCCCGCGGCCAAACGTTCCGATCTGCGAATCGCAGATGCAAAAAACCCGGCATCACGCCGGGTTTCCAGAGCTTCGAAAACTAATCAGTCATGCCGATTCTTGTGTTTGTTCTTGTGCTTGTGCTTATGGCCGCTGCCAGAGTGGGATTTGCCGTCGTCGTTGCCGAGGTTACTGCCCACAGCGCCACCCGCAGCGCCGCCAAGACCTGCGCCGATAGTCGAGCCGGTCGAGCCGCCAATGCTGTTACCAATCACCGATCCACCGGCCGAACCCAAACCGCCGCCAATCGCCGCCTCAGTGCGGCTGCCTTTGCGTGCGCCAACTGCGCTACCCGCCGCGCCGCCGACACCTGCGCCAACCGCTGCGCCTGTGCTGCCGCCGAGCTGTCCGCCAATCACGTTTCCAAGTGCACCGCCTAGCCCGCCTCCGACAGCGGCTGTGCCATCGCCAGCGGCCATGGCGCCTTGAGCCACAAACAATCCGAAAAACAGTGCAGATAGTGTCAAACGCATTTGAACCTCACAGTTCCCGAACCGGGACGGTATGCCCACGCAGTGGGCTATGTGCCATTAGAGCTGTTTATTCGACAAACGTTCAGCGATGAAAAAAAGACATCAGGCCGGACATTTTCGTACGCGATTTCGATTAATGACGCTTGTGGCCTTTCGACAAATTGCTACCGACCGCACCACCGGCTGCACCACCCAGGCCAGCACCAATGGTCGCGCCGGTACGGCCGCCGAGGCTGTTACCAATCACCGAACCGCCCGCCGCGCCGACACCGCCGCCAATAGCCGCTTTCGTCCGGCTGCCTTTGCGCGCCGCCATTGCGCTGCCGGCCGCGCCTGCTACACCGGCACCAATCGCGCCACCCGTGCTGCCACCCATTTTCTGGCCGAGCACGTTACCCAGCGCGCCACCCAGACCACCACCAACTGCAGCCGTGCCGTCGCCGGCAGCCATCGCGCCTTGAGCGACCAGAAGGCCAAGAACCAGAGCAGGCAGTGTTAAACGCATGACGAAAACCTCAACAATAGGGATGAGCAAAGGGCGGGGATTGAATGCCGTTACGGCGGCAAAGTCCAGACAAAGTCCAGGAATACCGTGCACCAGGCGCCGATTGGACAGCGATTATGCAAAAGGTTTTATCGCGGACAAAAAAAAGCCCGCTGGGGAGACGGGCTGGAGACTTGCTTTCTAACGGATGGCTTCACCTTAGATCGACGGCTGTGAAAAGTTTGTGAAAACAATCGAACAAGTCGCACTCATCTGTAGGAAATGTCCGCGCCCGGCGCCAGACACAAAAAACCCCGTGCTATGACGGGGCGTGGTGCCGATGATTCATTTTCTGGATCGCGCCGACACTCTGGGCAAAAACTTGGCTTTCTGCGCCTTGGGCACTGCCGATTTGATCTTGTCATTCTGAGCAGGATCCTCGCCAAACCCGGCGTGGTACTCGGTCTGACCACAATGCACGCAGTTGTTAACGGAAAATTCACCCGCGTCGTGTTCGATGTACGGATTAGTCATTTTTCGCCCCTTCATAAGATCGGATCGATACCGGCAAGCGTATTTGCCTGGAAAAATATCAACCTTCAAGAATTTTGAGACTAGTCGGTCATTCCTGGACCTGTTGTTCAGATTGCCTGGCGACCGACGAATGGCCTAGGTAAAAACAAGCCGACCAGCCCGTTCGCTGGAACAACGGCCTCTTTCAGCTAGCCTAACTTCCGCGTGACACACCATCACCCGCGAAGGAACGCGAACATGACAACGGCAATCACCCCGAAAAGTCTTGGCTTGATACTCATGACAGTCGCGCTAACAGGCTGCGGCACGCTCAGCAGCGTGTTGCAGGACGACTCGGTGGCAGGCAATGATCTAAGAAAACGCCACACGTACTGTGACTCGATTTCGCGGGTATACAGCGGGGTGGGTTACGACTTCTGCATCATGCATGCGCCGGAGTTGCCGCAAAAAAGCTGGAAAGGCACCCCGACGGCGAGCCTGGTTGTGCTCGACATCATGCTCTCCGGCCTGACCGACACCCTGGTCTTGCCCTACACAGCCTACAAACAACTTAAACATGGCAATATCGAAATCTACCAATCACAAACCTCTGCTCGGTGAGGGCGCATCAGCGTAACTTCACTGCGGTACCGGTAGCGAACACCACAACCATCCCGCTCTTGCCTGCCGGCATGCTGATCTCGAAATCCAGCCCGACAACCGCGTCCGCGTTCAACGCCTGCGCACGCTCCTTGATTTCATCCGTAGCCTGAATACGCGCTTCTTTAAGCGCACGCTCCAGCGTCTGCGAACGCCCACCGAAAAAATCGCGCATCCCGGCGAACAGGTCACGGATCACGTTGACGCCTTGCACCGACTCGGCACTGACGATGTCGAGGTAAGCGGTGATCTGCCGGCCTTCAATGGTGTGGGTTGTAGTGGTGATCATTTGAGCGGCAATCCTTGTGCAGTTGAAAAGTTGGCGATAGTAAACCACTTGCTTGAAAAGCTAAGTGGTTGACGGGTAGCACTCTGCGAACTGGCGATTATTCAGGCATGCACCTCTCGATCAAGTACATCAGCCACCCATTGATTAATGCTTTTTTGCGCCAACTGCGCCTTCACAGCAACTGTCGCGTGGAGCGCCGGCGCCAAGCGCAGGCTGAGATTGCCCGAATAGGGTTTTTGAGGAGAGCGCCCGAGCTTGGCGCAGGTTTCGAGGTAATCCGTAACTGCCTCCTGGAAGGCTTTTCGCAGCTCAGCAACTGACTCGCCGTGAAACCCAACGATATCTTTGATACCTGCGATGTGGCCGACGAAAAGGCCGTCTTCATCGCTGTATTCAATTCGCGCGGCATAGCCGTTGTAATTCATTACGTTCACGGGATGACTCCTGCTTGCTCAAGGAAAGCCCGAGCGTCACGCACTTGGTAGGGCTTCGCTTCTTTGTCTGGGTGAGGCCGATGAAAGGTTGCCACCACTCCGTTCAATTCAAAACGCACTCGGGACCCGTTGCCCTCGAGCGTCCAATACAAAGAACACCGCTACCTGATTCGGGGAAGCGATTTTTTTGTAGAACAAAGTTCACCGTCCGTATGGCACGGCTACAAGATATCGGGAGGAGTCGGGGCGATGCTGTCAGGGGAATCCGTGAGTCGTGTAAGGAAGTACGCTTATTGCTGCTGTGCAGCAGGCATGGCTTTTAGACATTCGCTTCTCAGGCTTCACACTTGCCGCACCAAGCTTCAATGCTTAGCGAAGACGCTGACTTCGCTCTGGATACGGACGGGTTTGCTTAGGTATACAACACTACCTACTAGGCCCATATCGCCCTTTTCCAGACGCCAAAAACCACAAACTCCCGACTTTCTCTAGGAAAATCAGGGGTTTGTGTTTACAGAATATGGCGGTGAAGGAGAGATTCGAAACTACCCGTTTGCGCTTTTTTGAGCACACCCCCCCGGTTTATAAGGGCTGCAGAGGAGCGAGATTTTTAATCTCAGTCCCATGTCAGTCCCATGGGTTTTGCGCACCAGGTTGCAGAACAGGGTCGCGAAAGCCATTTCGACGTTTCATGTTGACCCATGGGAAAAAGGTAATTTTGGTAATACAGCGTGAGCCAACCTCTGGAAGCCTTGAAAATCGTGGCGTTGAGAGAATTCCTTAAAGGTAATAATTTGGTAAGTATGAAGTTAGAAAATTACCTTTACTATGAGTAATCCCTGATAGCCCTTAAACCCAGTAAAATTGGGCACTTGAGAAATTATTACCCTAACTCTTACCTAAAATTACCTCTTGAGGTAATGACTGAAAGCCAGGCACCACAAGGGCTGTAGCCCATTTCTATACCTCGCTTACCAAAATTACCTTTTTCCCAGCCCACGTTTGAAAATATCCATACGGCAAATCCCAAGCAACCGCTTTCGGGTCCAATCTGGAGCACTCTCGCTGCTATCTGGTTTCTTTCATATGGAGCCAGTACCAATGCCAAGAGAAGATGCTTTACCCAGGAGCACGATGCGTGAGGTGTTCGATGTATTCCACCGCGCGCGCATCAGTAATCCGCGCTCATCTTTTCATGACAGGGTCAACAATGCTGGTCGAGCAACGGACTTGAACCGTGGACCAAAGGATTATGAGCCCGAGTTAGGGTGCTGCAGTCATTGAGCAGTCCCCGATAAACCAATGATTTTCCAATACTTCTGTGTATATGTGCAGCAATTGAAATCTTCCTAAATCGGACGGACGTTGGACGGAAATTCCAGCGTCGACAAGGGCTTTATGGTCTGGCTCGCCTTTACCTGCTGAGGGGGGGAATGCCATGGCAAGCGAAAAAGGCGAATACCTGTGCTATACCCATCGTCAGAGGGTGTTGAGGCGGGGGCAAGCATGGATCTTGCCCTTCGTCTGAAAAACTGAGTCTTCACCTAGTCCAACTTGACTAAATAATGACCAAGGCGATAATCCGCCACCGAAAGACATGCCAATGGATGGCAGAAGAGAGGTGATACCGTGATATTCAGCGTACAAAAAGTAGCCCACATGGCGGCTTTCTTTTTGGCCCGCCGTGAGGGACCGATGTCCCATCTGAAGCTGATCAAGCTGATGTATTTGGCTGATCGGCTCAGCATGGAGCGTTACGACGCTCCGATGTCTGACGATGCTCATTACAGCATGAAGAATGGGCCAATCCTTTCCAACACTTTGAATTTGCTCCGTGGTGTTGTGCGGGACGACGTTTGGAGTGATCTCGTCAGTCCTGTTGATGACAATCAGGTTCGACTCAATCGAGATTTTGCGTGGGAGGAGCTTGATGAGTTGTCGCGCGCCGATCTGGCGATTCTTGACGAGGTGTATGCACGCTTTGGGCGGATGAAGCGTTGGGAAATCGTCAACTATACCCACACGCTCCCTGAGTGGGTCGATCCAGGAGCATCGCGGTTACCGATTGATGCTGCGATGACTTTCCAAGCTTTAGGCGCTTCGGAGGAGTTAGCCCGGGGCAAAAGTGCTGCGCTAGACGCACGCAGAAGATTGGGTCAAAAACTTTCTGAGATGAGTTGATGCCAGGGAACGTCTTCCAGCAAGGAACGCTGTTCATTTTGACCGGCCCCGTTCCCCACCTCCATGTCGTCATGAACGACCCAGTTTACTGCGGTGAAGCCGGCGATATGAGTGTATTGGTTGTCAACATCTCATCGGTTAAGCCAAATTCTTTTTTTGATCCCGCTTGCGTACTACAGCCCGGATGCCATCCGTTTGTCACCCAAGACAGCTGGGTTGTTTATCGGGGCGCGACTGTCTTAAGGGTGCCAAGGCTGGAAGCCCAAATTTCAGCTGGCGATGTTCGTCCACATCACCCCGTCACTCAACTCGTATACAACCAAGTACGAGCAGGCTTTGATTCGTCGGATCTCGTTGCCGCAAAGATTTCTCGCTATCTTCGCAGACACGGAATTTAGGCCGTAGCCCCAAGCGCCAGTGAGCTAAAAACTCTCCAGAAATGACTGTGCGCATTTCTTAAAATCCCTCAAAACCATTGTTTTTCTTGTTTTCGCTCAATGAAAACGGGCACTTCAGCTCTATTTCTTAGACACCCTCTCCAACTGCGCCCGTGCAGCGACGTTGCGTTTCGTTGCATAACTTTGCAAAAGATGAAATGGCTAAGTGCTTGTGACACCCCACAGCTAGGCTGGCTTACAGGATCCTTTACACGACATGAGGATTTGCAAAAAAAACTGTCGTGAACCCCGCCGGCGGGAGGGGGATAAGTGCTTTTCTGTAAGATTTTGTTTGGCGATCGGTGTTTTGTAGCTACAGGTGACCATCGACTAATTGACAGCTCCCTGAATGACTGGCGTACTGCCAGCACTAATAGGGAGGTTAGCAATGGTCATATTTATAGCGGGCATCCATGGCGTAGGGAAAACGTTCCTATGCCAAGCGCTGACAGCTGCGACAGATTTGAGGCATTCGAGCGCGAGCCAAATCATACGAGAAGAACGAAGCTCCCAGTCTTGGGGAACCGACAAGCTCGTAGCAGATATCAGTGGTAATCAACAGGCGCTTGCAGCTGGAGTTAAGCGGATTCTGGAGGACGAGGCGACTCTCATCCTTGATGGACACTTCGTATTAAAAACATCTAAAGGTCTCGAAGATGTTTCACTAGAAACCTTTGAGAGTCTTGGGCTTTCAGCGATTATTCTAATTGAATCTGACGTCCAAGTGGTCGCTCAGCGACTTGCCGATCGCGACCAAAACCACTCTGCGGGCAACCTGAAAGAATTTATGCATGCGGAACGGATGGCTGCTTTAAAAGCATCATTGACCATAGGAATACCATTCTTCTTATTAAACAGCCCCTCCACTGAAACTTTCATAGACTGCACAAATAGTATTTTAAAGCTAACAAATAGGAATAATTACTAATGGAACTTAACCAAAAACAATTTAAGAACATCAATCTAAAAGATGCTTTTTTTACGTCGTTAATTAATGACTATGAAGAGTTTTCAGATTGGTTTGCACGCAAATCAGAAGACTCTGCATACGTATTTGAAGACACCGCAGGTAGCATCAACGGGTTTCTCTATCTTAAAACAGAAGAAGGCGTCGTAGCAGACGTGGTCCCTGCGCTTCCCGCAAAAAAACGTATAAAAGTCGGCACGATGAAGATTAATGCCCGAGGAACAAAACTCGGCGAGCGCTTTCTCAAAAAAATATTTGATCATGCCATGCACAATGGTGTGGAAGAAATTTACGTGACCGTCTTCCCTCATCATGATGTTTTAGTCGGCTTATTTCAGAAATATGGTTTTTTGCAAGCTGCGGAAAAACATTCCAAAAACGGCACTGAGCTTGTCCTCGTGAAGAAATTAAACCAACTGCAAGGAAACCTGCTCAGCTCGTACCCACATATAAATAATGTAGGTACAAATCGGTATTTATTATCCCTAAAACCAGTTTGGCATACGCGCCTTTTACCTGATTCTATTTTAAAAAACGAAAACGCTCGAATCATCGAGGACATATCCCACACAAATAGTATCCACAAAGTATATTTAGCGGCAATGCGAGGTTTAGAAGCTCTGAAGCCTGGGGATATCCTTCTTATCTACCGTACGACTGACGACGCGGCCCCAGCCCATTACCGATCCGTAGCCACTTCAGTAGGTGTCGTGGAGGAATACCGCTCCATCCACTCTTTCGTCTCACGAGACGAATTTATGGCATATTGCCAGCCATACAGTGTTTTCAGTGATGCAGAGCTTAGCCAGTTCTGGGCAAGAAAAAACTTCCCTCATGTGTTCCGGTTTACGTATAATGCGGCACTCAAGCGTCGTGTGACCCGCGGAGAAATGATTGAGCAATACGGGCTCAATCCTAATGATTACTGGGGCTTCATGCCGCTAACACAGAATCAGTTTGATTCCATCATACGAGCAGGCCAAATAGATGAAGGTATTGTTATCAATTAAGCCTGAGTATGCGGAAAAGATACTACAGGGAGAAAAGCGTTTTGAATTTCGGAAATCTATATTTAGAAACTCCGAAGTAAAAACCGTCGTTATTTACGCAACGATGCCAGTAGGAAAAGTTATTGGCGAGTTCGACTTTGATGAAGTTCTCTCTGACAATCCCAAAGAAATTTGGAGCCTTACAAGCAAGTTTTCCGGAATCACTAAAAAATTCTTCAACGAGTATTTTAATGGTAGAGAACTTGCACACGCTATTAAGGTTGGTGCAGTGCGACGATATGAAACGCCGCAAAACCTGAAAGAATATGTTCCCAGCGGCGCCGCACCGCAGTCCTTCTGCTATTTAAGGGACTAACTTTCAAGGCCCGCTTATAGCGGGCCTTTTCAATTCATGTGAGCACTCAATTTACAGGGTGATCAGCTCCATACTTTCACTCATCAACAAGGCTAACTTAGCCCCATCCTCGAATACAGCGGCATTCTCTGGCACCGGTGTAGCACCATGTGTATGGCTTGCCAGTTGAATATTCATCTGCTGTACCAAGGTAATTAGATCACATAAAATCTGCAATATATTCACCTGCTCGGATCCCAGCCAAGTTTTAGGGGCAACTAGCTGCTGACTTACAACCGCCACACTCTTTCGCAACCCCTCAATCCGCTCCTGCATATTGCCGCCCACCGTGGCGTTGTGCTTTTGCCCCACCACCACATTCAAGTCCCGCCCAGTCGCCTGGTGCAGATCATCCACCGCCGCAACGCTTGCGGACCCACCGGATAGCAACTTCAACGCGCCCAGCGCCTCGATCTTTTTTACACCACCCACCGTCTCGGTCGAGTGATCATCAATCGTCTGCGTGTGGCTCTGGAACTGCTCCCGGTTGTCCAGGGCTTCAACCTCTCGCTCGATCGCCTGATCGCGGATCTTGCCATCGGTCTGACGCAGCCAGTTTCCGTCGGCGTCCACGCGCTGCTGGGCAGCATCGCTGTGCTGCCACACCTGATCACCTTTAGGCACCTTCGGCATGCTCAGCCCGTGCGGCAAGATCGATTGAATGTAGGGCTTGTTCGGCATCCCGTAGGCGAAGCACACCACCACCCGCGTACCCTCCTCCGGAAAGGCATAGATACCCATTTCCTCGCCACCGGTAGGCAGCGGCAACGGAACGCCAGTCAGTGGCGGCATGGCAGGATCCGGCTCGTCGTCCGGGCCGAGTACAACAATGTCCACGGCATAGCGCGGACGGAAGTCGTCACAGATTCCGCCGTCCGTCGGCGCATCGGCCACGGCGGTGACTTGGGCGAAGCGCGGTAGATGATAGCCACCGGTGAGTTCGGGGAATTGGCGCTCTACTGCGCGGCGAATTGCGTCTTCCATCGGATGGCCATCTGGTCATTGGCGAGCGCCACGCAGGTGATGCGCTCGCCGGTGTTGATCGTTGCGCCTGGTCGCAACCCGGGAAGGGCCGCGACCATCGCGCTCTGGTTGCCCTGGTAGCCGTCGAACAGCTCCGTGGGGATTTGCAGCGGCGCCCGGACGCCAAAGAAGCTGTCGGCCCAACTGCCGGCGAACACTTCGCCGTTGCCCAGCTGGTGCCAGGTGAAGTCGGGAATGCTGAATACACGGGCCAGACTATCCATGGCTTGGTAGCCGGCGGCGAGGTTGTAGAAATACGGCGTCTTCACACTGGCGTAAGGCCGATCCGGAACACGAAATCGCAGACCGGTCTGCTCGCTGACCTCAGCCAGCACGGCGCGCAGATCGACGTGACGCAAGTTATGACGGGCGTGCTTGAGGTCGGTGGCGATCTGTTCGGGTCCGCCTGCTGGCACCGGCGTGGGAGGCACTGCGCAAAATCGATGCGTTGAACCGGAACAGGAAAGCGGAAACCGTTGAGATTGTGGAGCGGGACAACAAGACGGTCCGCCAGCACAAACTGCACTTCGTTTTCCTGAATACCAAAAGCGGCCTGCCGCACGCCAACGACTTCGTGGTGCGGGACCGGTTCTTCAAGGCTCATCTACTCGCAGCTGGCGTTCGTTATCGCGGACCTGGCCAGTGCCGGCACACCTACGCCAGTCAGTTGCTGACCACCGGTGTGGCCTCGATCGACTGGATCGCCGAGCAGATGGGCCACACCAACGGCAACATGATCCGTCAGCATTACGGGACATGGATTAACGAGGACGGACCGGATGTGGTGGGCATGTTGCAACTGGCGTTGAAGCTGGCCCCGGCTACAGTTCCACACGAAATTCGCTGAGGCCCACGCTTTCGGCAAAGCACCCCGACGCTATTAGGCTGGCCCAAGTACACAGCCAAGTGAGCGTCGACCAGGCCGTCGAAGGATGGCAGACCAGTCCCGGCGGTCGTGGTTTCCGTGCCCCCACAAAAAGGCGCCCGCGCCTGGCTTAGGTGTGGGGGCCGATTGAACATAGGCTGGAATTCAATGTATCGGTGTCCGAAGAGCGCCATCGACCAACAGCGGACAATGGACACGCTGATGTTGACTCCGTAATGTGTGCGGCAGCCGCTGTGAAAGGGCTGCTCCACGACTCTAAGCGCCTAACCAGAGATAGCGATTATCAAGTCTTGGGACTATAGTGCTTCGAAAACCAAGTCGACATTTCGACGACATAGAAAAGTCTTTAATAAGGAGACATCATGATTGATTTCAAAGAAGCGGAAGCGGTTGCTCGTAATGAGTTCGACAATTTTGTGACCGGAGCAAGCAATCTAACTCTTGAGGAGATTGTAATTTCAGATGATAACCAGAGGTATGAAGTTACCTTTAGCTACGACATTGAGCGCTCGCCTCACTCCGCGCTTGGAGCTCGTGCCAAGACGCCCCTTTTTGAACTAGCTTCGGTTTTAGGTAAGCGGAAGGAATTTAAGACATTTTTAGTATCTGCAAGAGACGGCGCGCTCAAAGGATTTAAGCGGTACAAAGGCCAATAACAATGCCAAAACCCAGAAAAAAATCGATACCGAACTGTAAAAGAGACATCATAATAGATACAAACCTTATGCTGCTATTAATTATAGGAAGCATTGAGGATGGAAAGTTTATTTCCAGCTCTAAACGGCTAAAAAAATTTTCTGTAGATGACTATCACTTACTTCTGAAAGCCATAAAAATATTTGGCGAAGGACACACTACAAAGTATATTGCTGCAGAAGTATCCAATTTATTAGATCTACATAGCTACGCTCAGGAAAAAGCTTTTGAAATCGCTAGAGCATTGTTCGGTACATTCAAGGAGATAAATTCAGACCTTGATGATGATTTGAGTCATCGGTACTTTTCAGAATACGGCTTAACCGATTCCAAGCTCATAGAGCTGGCCTCGACCCATCTGATTTTCACTGATGATGAGCGACTGTCGCCACTTTTATGGAGCGCTGGTATGGACAACGTGTATTCACTGGAGATGATCAGAGCTCTTGCATCGGGAGGCCGGAATGGATATCTGAACTGATTTGTCCATTTCAAGATTTTCAGACACACTTCAGATAACCGTGTCAGCCTACCAACCACCAGCTGCTTCTCGCCGATCGCAGCCCCCCATGCCGAATCCTTAAGATTCACGTAGCCGCATAATCGCAGCTGTGATCGCTTTAGCATTTCTGTCTATGGTCTCCATGGCTCCGACTGCGTTATCGGCGGCAGTATCCCCACCGTGCTCAGAAAGCCATTTCGTGACCTCTTCTATAGCCGCGGCCAACGCATGCTGGTTGTGCAGGAGCAATGTCAAAGCATCAGCGGTAGCGACGTTGGAGTCAGAATTATTTGGCATGGGTTCGTCCTTGAGCGAGGGTTCTGTAGATCGTAGTTCACAGGAATCGAATCATCACCAAAGGCGCGTTCGCTGCACACCACTTTTCGCACCAAAACAGTGCACCAGTCCCATCTCAGTCCCATATGGCCATTTTCGGGACGCAAAAAACCACAAACCCCCGACTTTCTCTAGGAAAATCAGGGGTTTGTGTTTACAGAATATGGCGGTGAAGGAGAGATTCGAACTCTCGATACAGTTTCCTGTATACACACTTTCCAGGCGTGCTCCTTAAGCCACTCGGACACTTCACCGTTTCTCGTCATTCGCATTGCGTCTGTCGAGGCGCGCTAATGTAGTCGAAAGCTTTTGCGATGGCAAACTTTTTTTCAGAATTTTCATGCGCTTAAGAGATTTAGCTGTTTTGCCGAGATTCGGCCCATGGCAAACCGGCCATTCTTCGGTGGGCGCAACGCTTCTATATAGAAGGCGATACCTCAGCGGTGCGGCGCGAAGCGCGAAACGGTGACTGGCGGGTCAGTCACGGCGCTTTACCTGACCTGCGGTGGTGGGTAACGTCTGCTCATCTTTCTTATAAGGAATAGCGTCATGAGCGACCTGATTGCCTACCATCTCGAAGACGGTATCGCGACCCTGACCTTGAGCAACGGCAAGGTCAATGCCATTTCGCCGGACGTGATTGCAGCGTTCAACGCGGCGCTGGATCAGGCGGTGACTGATCGTGCCATCGTGATCATTACCGGTCAGCCGGGAATTCTGTCCGGCGGCTATGACCTGAAGGTGATGACCACTGGCCCTAAAGAAGCTGTTGCGCTGGTGACTGCCGGCTCTACGCTCGCCCGTCGCTTGCTGTCGCACCCGTTTCCGGTGATCGTCGCTTGCCCTGGGCACGCTGTGGCCAAGGGTGCGTTCATTTTGTTGTCAGCCGACTACCGCATCGGTGTCGATGGCCCGTTCAGCATTGGTCTGAACGAAGTGCAGATCGGTATGACGATGCACCACGCTGGCATCGAGCTGGCGCGTGATCGTCTGCGCCGCTCGGCGTTCCACCGCTCGGTAATCAATGGCGAGATGTTTGATCCGCAGAGCGCAGTGGATGCCGGTTTTCTCGACAAGGTGGTGTCTGCCGAGGAGCTGCAAGGCGCCGCTTTGGCCGCAGCGCGTCAGTTGAAGAAGATCAACATGACCGCGCACAAAAACACCAAGCTCAAGGTGCGCAAAGCCCTTCTGGAAGCGCTGGACAACGCGATCATCCAGGATCAGGAACACCTCGGCTGAGCCAAGTAAAAGCCGATCAAGAAAAGCCCGAACGTCGTGTCGGGCTTTTTCTTACGCGCCCGGTTTAAAACTCCGCAACAGCTCTACGACGCGTCTGACGCTCAAGTCGGAAACATGCGCTTAAACATCGCCTATCTCCAGACTCTATAGCAGCAATTGCCGAAAACAGTGCACATCCGTACACTGCGCCACCTTTTGCGCCGGTGGGGCCTGAGAATGCTGTTTGTGTTTCGTATGTTGTTGATGGGCCTGCACTTTATTCTGGCGGGTGTGCTCGGGGTGCTCCTCGGAATTTGCCGACCATTCAATCCGGACAACAGCCGTTTGTGCGCCCGTCTCTACGCACTGCCCGCCATGTACATTTTGCGTCTGCGGGTGAAGACGGATGTCGCGCCGCTGATGAACAAGCCTGACAGCTGCGTGATCATCGCCAACCACCAGTCCAACTACGATCTGTTCGTGTTCGGCAACGTGGTGCCGCGCCGGACCGTGTGCATCGGCAAGAAAAGCCTGAAGTGGGTGCCGTTGTTCGGGCAGTTGTTCTGGCTGGCCGGCAATGTGTTGATCGATCGTGGCAACGCGCAGAAGGCGCGCCAGTCGATGCTCACCACTACCCACACCTTGCAGCACGAAGACACCTCGATCTGGGTGTTCCCGGAAGGCACGCGCAATTTGGGTGAAGATCTGCTGCCGTTCAAGAAAGGCGCGTTTCAGATGGCGATTGCTGCCGGCGTGCCGATCGTTCCTGTCTGCGTCAGCAGCTACGTCAAGCACATGCGCCTGAACCGCTGGCGCAGCGGGGAAATTCTCATACGCTCGCTGCCGGCAATTCCCACAGCGGGATTGACCATGGACGATATGCCCATGCTCATCGAAAAGTGCCGCGAGCAGATGCGTGAATGCATCGCCGCGATGGACCGGCAGTTGCAAGCTGCATGAAAAAACCAAACCCGCTTTGTGCGGGTTTTCTTTTGCCGGGTGAACTGCGCAGATTTCACTGACTCTCAAGCATCGACACGGCTAAGCTGAAGCCGTGTTCCCCTGCCATCTGCCAATAAGAAGTGAACCACCACCATGGGTCGAGTTGTTGCTGCTGCGGTTTACAGCGCCGGTAAGAAAGTCACCAATATTTCCCTCGATGAGGGCGCAGCCTGGGCTGCGAAAACCGGGCACTTTGTGTGGATCGGTCTGGAAGAGCCGGACGCTCAGGAACTGGCCAATCTGCAACGCCAGTTCAATCTGCACGAACTGGCAATCGAAGATGCTTTGGAGAAACACAGTCGGCCGAAGCTCGAAACTTTTGGCGACGCTTTGTTTATCGTCACCTATTCGCCGGTGCGCGAGAACGGTGTGTTGCAGTTCATCGAAACCCATATTTTCGCCGGCAAGGGCTACATCATTACTGCGCGTAACGGCCACTCGGCGTCCTACGCGCTGGTCCGCCAACGCTGTGAGGCGCGGCCGCTGTTGCTGGAGCATGGGGAAGATTTCGTACTCTACGCGCTGCTGGATTTTGTCATCGAGAACTATCAACCGGTCGGCGAAGCGATCCATGCCGAGATCGATGAGCTGGAGCGCAACGTGCTGTGCAGCGCCCTGAATGAATACGACATTCAAAAACTCCACGGCTTGCGTCGGGATGTGTTGCGCCTCAGACGCTATGCAGCGCCGATGGTCGAGATCGGTGAGGAGCTGCAAAAACTCAGCTTCCCGTTTATCGACAAGAACATGCGCCCCTACTTCCGCGATGTGCAGATCCACGTCACACGGCAGATGGAAGACCTGACCACGCTGGCCGACATTGCCAGCCAGACCATCGAAATCGGCGTACTGCTCGAGGCTTCACGGCAAAGCGTGGTGCAGCGCAAGTTTGCGGCGTGGGCGGCGATTCTGGCATTTCCGACGGCGGTGGCCGGGATCTACGGGATGAATTTCCAGAACATGCCGGAGCTGAGCTGGCATTACGGATACTTCGGTGTATTGGGGTTTATTACGGTGGGATGCGTGAGTTTGTGGGCGAGTTTCAAAAAGTCGGGGTGGTTGTAAGAATCGCCAGCAGGCTGGCTCGCACAGGCGCCTGTGTAAAACGCAGATCCACTGTGGGAGCTAGCTGCTAGCGATGCTCTGAGCGTTAAACACTCTCGGGCTTGTGCGCTACAAAACGCATCATCCACTCCGCCACCGTGGCGCCATGATGCTGATGCTCAAGGCTGGCCACGCCCTTCGAATAAACCTGTTCACCCAACGCTTCCTGACGCAGATCCAGCAGCGCCCGTGAGTAGTCGTGAATAAATTCCGGATGGCCCTGGAAGCACAACACCTGATCGTTGATGTGGTACGCCGCAAACGGGCAGAAATCGCTGGAAGCAATCACCGTGGCGTTCTCCGGTAACGCCGTCACCTGATCCTGATGACTGATCAACAGCGTCAGCTCTTCCTGCACCGGACTCATCCACGGCGCCTTGGCTGCCAGTTTGTAGTTGTGGATACCAACGCCCCAACCCTTGGTCGCGCGCTCGCTTTTGCCACCCAGCAGCAGCGCCAGCAATTGGTGGCCGAAGCACACGCCGAGCAGCTTGTCGCCACGCTCATAGCGGGTCAGCAAGTATTCCTTGAGCGTTTGAATCCATGGATCAGTGCCGAACGAATCGGCCTTGCTGCCGGTGACCAGATACGCATCGAAGGTCAGATCATCGCTCGGATACTCGCCCTGCATCACGTTGTACACGGTGAACTCGGCGGCAATCGGTTGCTGCGAGAACAGGCGCTGGAACATCTGCCCGTAGCCCTGATATTGATCGATCAGTTCCGGACGCAGGATGTCGGTTTCCAGAATGCAGATGCGTAGCGACATAAAAAATTCCTGACACGTGATGGCAATAATGCACACCCCAGAGCCTGCCTTGAAACCACCCGGCAAGGCAAGCCCCGAACTGCACAGTTCATCCCGTCAGAACAGTTCGCCTGTGGCGGCTTTTTCCAGCAACAGCGCCGGCGGGGCGAAGCGTTCACCGTACTGCTCGGCCAGATACTGCGCGCGCGCGACGAAATCCTTCACCCCGTACTGATTGATGAACTGCAACGCACCGCCAGTCCATGCGGCGAAACCGATGCCGAAGATCGAGCCGACGTTGGCATCCGCGGTCGAGGTCAACACGCCCTCCTCCACACAGCGCACGGTTTCGATGGCTTGCACGAACAGCAGTCGATCACGCACGTCCTTCGGTGAAATCTGCCCGTCAGCCTTTTCGAAACGGGCTTTCAGCTCGGACCACAAATGCTTCTGGCCACCGGCCGGGTACTCATAGAAGCCGCCTCCTGCGGCTTTGCCCGGCCGCTTGTATTCGTTGAGCAGCAAGTCAATCACGGCGAAGGCCGGGTGCTCAATCAGAGGTTTCCCTTCTGCTTGCAGGTCTTTGGCCGTTTGCTGACGGATATGGCTCATCAGGCTGAGGGAAACTTCGTCGGAGATTGCCAGAGGCCCGACCGGCATGCCGGCCTTGCGCGCTTCGGTCTCGATCATCGGCGCGCTGACGCCTTCGCCGAGCATGGCGATGCCTTCGTTGGTAAAGGTGCCGAACACCCTCGAGGTAAAGAAGCCGCGACTGTCGTTGACCACAATCGGCGTCTTCTTGATCTGCAGGACGAAATCGAAGCCACGCGCCAGGGTTTCGTCGCTGGTTTGCGCGCCCTTGATGATTTCCACCAGCGGCATTTTTTCCACCGGACTGAAGAAGTGCAGACCGATGAATTTGCTCTGATCCGGTACGGCAGCCGCCAGACCGGTGATCGGCAAGGTCGAGGTATTGGAAGCGATTACAGCGTCGGCACCGACAACCTGTTGCGCGGCCGCCGAGACCTTGGCCTTGAGTTGACGATCTTCAAACACCGCTTCAATGATCAGATCGCAGCCCGCCAGATCGGCATCGCTTTCAGTGACCTGAATCCGCGCCAGCACCGCTTCACGTTGTTCGGCATTCAACTGGCCGCGAGCGACTTTTTTGTCGAGCAACGCCGCCGAATGCGCCTTGCCCTTCTCTGCAGCAGCAATATTGACGTCTTTGAGCACTACATCAATGCCGGCCGAAGCGCTGACGAAGGCAATCCCCGCGCCCATCATCCCGGCGCCGAGCACGCCCACGCGCTGCGTCACGTAAGGCGCAATACCTTGCGGACGCGAGCCGCCAGCGTTGATCTCGTTCAGTTGAAACCAGAAGGTGCCGATCAGGTTTTTCGAAATCTGCCCGGTGGTCAACTCGGTGAAGTAACGGGTTTCGATCAGATGCGCGGTATCGAAATCCACCTGCGCGCCCTCCACTGCCGCGCAGAGAATTTTCTCCGGCGCCGGCAACGTGCCCTGGGTTTTCGCGCGCAGGATCGACGGCGCGATTGCCAGCATCTGCGCGACTTTCGGATTCGAAGGAGTACCGCCGGGAATCTGGTAACCCTTCACATCCCAGCGTTGTACCGCCGCAGGATTGGCCAGAATCCATGCCCGCGACTTGGCCAGCAGCTCATCACGATCCGCCGCCAGTTCATCGATCAGACCGGCCTGCAACGCCTGCTGCGGGCGTACTTTCTTACCTTCGAGCAGATAAGGCAGAGATTTTTCGATGCCGAGCATGCGCACCATCCGCACCACCCCGCCGCCGCCCGGCAGCAAGCCGAGGGTGACCTCCGGCAAGCCGAGTTGCACCGAGGCGTTGTCCAGTGCGATCCGATAGTGGCAGGCCAGACAGATTTCCAAGCCGCCACCGAGCGCCGCACCGTTGATTGCCGCAACCACCGGTTTACCGAGGGTTTCCAGACTGCGCAACTGGGCCTTAAGGGTCAGCACCATGTCATAGAAGGCTTTGGCTTCAGGCTTGCCGACTTTGATCAACTCATTGAGGTCGCCGCCGGCGAAGAAAGTTTTCTTGGCCGAGGTGATGATCACACCGGCAATCGCATCCTTCTCCGCCACCAGGCGAGCAACGCATTCGGCCATGGCCTCGCGGTACACCGCGTTCATGGTGTTGGCGCTCTGGCCCGGCATGTCGATGGTCAGCACCACGATGCCGTCCTGGCCTTTTTCGTAACGAATGGCTTGGGTCATGACAGTTTTCCTTAAGGGCTCAGAGGCGTTCGATGATGGTGGCAATGCCCATGCCGCCGCCGACACACAGCGTCGCCAGGCCGTAGCGCAAGCGCCGCGCTTCCAGTTCATCGAGCAAGGTGCCGAGGATCGCGCAACCGGTGGCGCCCAGCGGGTGGCCCATGGCAATCGAGCCGCCATTGACGTTGACCTTGTCCGGGTCGACCGCCATGTCCTTGATGAATTTCAACACCACCGAAGCGAACGCCTCGTTGACCTCGAACAGGTCGATGTCCTCAACGCGTAACCCGGCTTTCGCCAGCGCCTTGCGCGTGGCCGGCGCCGGGCCGGTGAGCATGATGGTCGGATCGGTACTGGTCACCGCCGTGGCGACGATCCGCGCCCGTGGCTGCAAACCGAGCGCGCGGCCCTTGGTTTCAGAGCCGATCAGCATCAGCGCCGCGCCGTCGACGATCCCGGAACTGTTACCCGGTGTGTGCACGTGGTTGATCCGCTCGATATGGCTATAAACCCGCAATGCGGTGGCATCGAAGCCCATCTGGCCGATCATTTCGAAACTCGGTTTGAGCTTGCCCAAGCCTTCGAGGGTCGATTCAGCGCGGATGAACTCATCGTGATCGAGCAGGATGATGCCGTTCTGATCCTGCACCGGCACCAGCGACTTGTTGAACGAGCCGTCCGCGCGGGCGCGCGCAGCTTTCTGTTGCGAGTACAGCGCGTAGGCATCGACGTCCTGCCGACTGAAGCCTTCAATGGTGGCGATCAGGTCGGCGCCCACGCCCTGCGGGGTGAAATGCCCGTGCAGGTTGGTCGCCGGATCCAGAGCCCACGCCCCACCGTCGCTGCCCATCGGTACGCGCGACATCGATTCGACGCCGCCGACCACCACCAGGTCCTCAAACCCGGAGCGCACTTTCATCGCGCCAAGGTTCACCGCCTCAAGCCCCGAAGCGCAGAAACGATTGATCTGCACTCCAGCAACGCTGACGTCCCAATCGGCCACTTGCACAGCGGTTTTGGCGATGTCCGAGCCTTGATCGCCAATCGGCGTAACGCAACCGAGCACCACGTCATCGACCTGGCTGGTGTCCAGCGCCGTGCGCGCCTGCAACGCCGTCAGCAACCCGGCCACCAGATCGACCGGTTTGACGCTGTGCAGGGCGCCATCGGCCTTGCCTCTGCCACGGGGAGTGCGTAACGCGTCGAATATCAAAGCTTGGGTCATGACGGCCTCGAACCTGTGCGGTGAGTGAAATACTTGCTGCCACTCTTGGCTTTGCACGTCGCGGATTCAATGACCACAGCGCTCAATGACGTTGACGCGCACGCTCAGACGGACGGTCATCCGCCGTTTGGTGAACCGGTTCAGGTCAGCGAGCGGTCTAGCAAAAGGGCGACAAAGAAGCTGGCAATGGGCCTCATGTGTTTTTAATCGCTTTGTGCTTGAGATCCATACGAAATGGATCTAAGCCAAGTGTGACGTGGGCTCTAAGGTGAAGATGTGCGCCGTTGTCGTCGGGTTTTGCCGAGGCAGGCGCACTAAACAGGAAGTGCAGCACTTGCCGTCACGGATATGCAGGCAAGTATCAGGAAATAACAAAAAAGGCGGTCAAGCCATGTTCAAGCAACCGAAAGTTCGTCAAGCAGGCCTCATTCTTTTCGCCACGACGCTGTTGTTGATTTTGCCGAATCTGACCAAGGTCATCGGCTGATTCCAGCGGCAGGTATTTTATCGCCACCGAAAATGTGCCTGGTCCGCTACCCGGGCCAGCGTGGCTGTGCCAACCTTCGTGCACTTCCACGACATCGACGACGATCATTTGAAAGCGCTCATTGTGTTTGGGACCATGCTGCTGAGCATGCCCTTGTCTGCCGCACAGCTGAATCTGGAGCTGGGCGCAACCAACCGCACCTGGCAGACCGAGGAGTTGCTCAAGCATCCTCAGGTACAAACCCTCACCATCAAAAATGACGTGTCCTACAAGAAGGACATGACTTATCGCGCCGTGCCTTTGGCCAGCCTGCTGACCGGAATCAAACCGCAAGATCATCTGCAAGCTGTCGCACTGGACGGTTTTGCTGCGGAGATAACCGCCGCACCGTTGCTCAATACGCAAGGTGCGCGAGCCTGGCTGGCGATCGAAGATCCGGCCGATCCGTGGCCGCCGCTGTCGGAAGGCAAGCACAGCGCCGGACCGTTCTATCTGGTGTGGACCGATCCGCAGGCCGGCAATATCAGCCCGGAGCAGTGGCCGTTCGAAGTGGCGAGCATCAAGCGCATGGCGCCGGTGGCCGAGCGCTTCCCTGCCCTGCTGCCGGATCCCGCGTTGAAGGCTGATGACCCGGTGAATCAGGGCTTTGCGTTGTTCCAGAAAAATTGTCTGGCCTGCCATCGCTTGAATGGCGCAGGGGATGCGCAATTTGGGCCGGATCTGAACATTCCGTACAACCCGACCGAATATTTCGGGGCGGATTTTCTCAAGCGCTACATTCGCGATCCGCAGAGTTTGCGTCAGTGGCCACAGGCAAAGATGCCGGGGTTTTCCGCGCAGGTGTTGCCTGACGGAGATTTGCAGTTACTGGTGGGATATTTGCAGCACATGGCCGGGCGCAAAGCCAAGCCATAAGCCTTAGGGTGTGATTACCGGCCTCATCGCTGGCAAGCCAGCTCCCACAGGGTATGCGCCGATTTTGAATCAGCGGTAATCCTGTGGGAGCTGGCTTGCCAGCGATGCGGTATCCCGGATCTATTGTTGTTGCACCGAGATCACCGGCGTCGGCGACACGAACACCTTCGCATGCATCTGCTCACACCCGCCGCCTCGACGCATGCCGCGTACCGGGCAGGCGTCGAGATAATCCAGACCCACCGCCAGTTTCAGGTGCCGCTCCGGCCGTGCCAGTTGGTTGGTCACGTCAAAGCTGTACCACGCGTCATCCAGCCAGGCCTCGGCCCAAGCGTGGCTGGCCAGGTGCTCGCAATCTTCGCTGTACAGATAGCCCGACACATAGCGCGACGGAATCCCGAGGCTGCGCGCGCAGGCAAGAAACGCGTGGGTGTGATCCTGACAAACCCCGGCACGCCCGGCGAATGCTTCCGAGGCGCTGGTATCGACTTCGGTTGAGCCCGGCGTGTAAGTCATGTGCTGGTTCAAACCATGCATCAAGTCGATCAGCGCAGTACGGTCGCGGCGTTGTTTGCAGGATTTTTGCGCAAATCCGCGCAGGGCTTCGTCAGCTTCGGTCAGCCGAGTGAAACGCAAAAACGGCAGCGCCGACTGGCTCTCATGCTCGGCTTCGCGCAACTCATCGATATCGACCTGGCCACGAGCACCAATGATGATCGCTTCGTGCGGCTCGTCCATGGTCAGTACATGCAGGATGTTGCCGAACGGATCGAGCTGCGCGCGCACCGGGCGCGGCAGGTCGAGTTGCCAGCTCAGCACGTGCTGGCGCTCGCTGTCGTGGGGTGTCAGTCGCAGGTACTGGATGCTCGCCCGCACCTTATCTTCATAGTGATAGGTGGTCTCGTGGCTTATGGAAAGTCTCATGCAGCCTCCAGGTAGGAACTGTGAATGGCGTTGCCCAACTGGCGCACCAGCGGGATGAATTCGGTGAGCCAGGCGTGCAGGCCTTCTTCGAGGATTTCGTTGATGCCGGTGTAGCGCAGGCGTGCGTCCATTTCGGCCGCCAGCCGTTGTGCGGGGCGGCCATTGGCGCCCGGCAGTTGCGCGAGGATCTGATCGATTTCTTCGGTGCAGGCGCGCAGCGAACGCGGTACGTCAGCGCGCAACAGCAGCAGTTCGGCGACGTGCCGGGCGCCGGGTGCGTCGCGGTAGATCTCGGTATAAGCCTCGAATGACGACAAGGCGCGCAACAACGCGCTCCATTGGTAGTAGGCGTGCGCGGTGCCATCGCTGACCGCTTCGGCCTGATCGCCAGCCATTTCATAACGCGCGTCGAGCAGGCGCAGCGTGTTGTCCGCGCGCTCGATAAACGTCCCCAGACGAATGAAGCGAAATGCATCGTTGCGCATGATCGTGCCGTAGGACGCGCCACGAAACAGGTGCGAGCGCTCCTTGATCCATTCACAGAAGCGGCTCATGCCATAACGGCTGAGGCCCTGTTCGGCGATCCCGCGAATCTCCAGCCAGGTGGCGTTGATGTTCTCCCACATGTCGGCAGTTATACGGCCGCGCACCGCATGCGCACTGGCCCGCGCCGAGCCGAGGCAGCTGTAAATGCTGGCCGGGTTGGCCGCATCCAGCGCGAAGAAATGCAGCAGGCGTTCGGCGTGCAACTCGCCGTGGCGCTCCAGATAATCCTCCAGCGTGCCGGTGATCAGCAGCGGCATGGCGAGTTCGTGCAGGCCGTCGCCACGGCCGTCCTGCGGCATCAGCGACAGTGAATAACTGATGTCGAGCATCCGCGCGAGATTTTCCGCCCGCTCCAGGTAACGCGACATCCAATACAGATCCGAGGCAGTTCTACTTAACATGACAGGCTTCCTTCAATCCTCGACCACCCAGGTGTCCTTGGTTCCGCCACCCTGGGAGGAATTCACCACCAGAGAGCCTTCGCGCAATGCGACGCGGGTCAAACCGCCGGGCACCACACGGGTTTCGCGACCGGACAATACAAACGGACGCAAGTCGATATGGCGTGGCGCAATACCGTTTTCGACAAAGGTCGGACAGGTCGACAGCGACAGCGTCGGTTGCGCGATGTACGCGTGAGGCTTGGCCTTGATCCGCTCACGAAAGGCGTCGATTTCCGCCTTGGTCGAGGCCGGCCCGACCAACATCCCGTAACCACCGGAACCCTGGGTTTCCTTGACGACCAGATCCGGGAGATTGGCCAGCACATGGGAAAGCTCAGACGGGTTGCGGCATTGCCAGGTCGGCACGTTTTTCAGGATCGGTTCTTCGTCGAGATAGAAACGAATCATGTCGGTGACAAACGGATACACCGACTTGTCGTCCGCGACACCGGTGCCAATCGCGTTGGCCAGCACCACGTTGCCCGAGCGATAAGACGACAGCAGCCCCGGCACACCCAGCATCGAATCCGGATTGAACGCCAGCGGATCGAGGAATGCGTCGTCGAGCCGGCGATAGATCACGTCCACGGCTTTCGGGCCGTCGGTGGTGCGCATGAAAACCTTGTCGTCGCGCACGAACAGATCCGCGCCTTCGACCAGTTCGACGCCCATTTCCCGAGCGAGGAAGGCGTGCTCGAAAAACGCGCTGTTGAAGCGTCCAGGGGTCAGCACCACCACGCTCGGGTTATCGATCGGGCTGGAGCTTTTCAAAGTGTCGAGCAGCAGGTTCGGGTAGTGATCGATGGGCGCGATGCGTTGCGCGGCGAACAGTTCGGGGAACAGACGCATCATCATCTTGCGGTCTTCGAGCATGTAGCTCACGCCGCTCGGGGTGCGCAGATTGTCTTCAAGCACGTAATACGTGCCGTCGCCGTCGCGCACCAGATCGACGCCGGAAATGTGCGAGTAGATATCGCGGTGCAGATCCAGCCCTTGCATCGCCAACTGATATTGCTCGTTGGCCAGCACCTGTTCGGCCGGGATGATGCCGGCCTTGATGATGCGCTGCTCGTGATACAGGTCGGCGAGGAACATGTTCAGCGCCTTGACGCGCTGAATACAGCCGCGCTCGACGATCCGCCACTCGCTGGCGGGGATGCTGCGCGGAATCGTATCGAACGGAATCAGGCGCTCGGTGCCCTGATCATCGCCGTACAGCGTGAAGGTAATTCCGGCGCGATGGAACAACAGATCAGCCTCGCGTCGCCGCTGGGCCAACAGTTCGTCAGGGGTCTCGGCCAGCCAACGGGCGAACTCCCGATAATGCGGGCGAACCACGCCGCCGGCATCGTACATCTCATCAAAATAGGTGCGGATCATGCCGTACTCCTTGTCACCCGGACCTACGAGCCTTCGCAAGGCCCGTGCCATCGGCAGAAACGCTTTGATTTCAATCGGTTGGATATTCACGCTGCAACCGCCGCACCATTCCTGTGCGACAAATGCCCCAACTCGTCAGCCCCCGCTTCATTGCGACGCAGTGCAATCGCCTGTCACCAGCATAGTCAGAGTTGATTTCACTGCCCGGCGACTGTTGTTTCAGCGTTTTTCCGCGAGAGATTTCCTGCCGCCGAAAACAAAAACGGCCGACCCAAAGGTCAGCCGTTATTCAGTGTCGATGTTGCGGGATCAATGCAGACGATGCCGATTTCGCACCTCCTGCTTTACGCCCCAGCCTTCGATGATACCGCCAAGCGGTTCAACGACGGCGCCAAGGTACTGCTCGAAATCGCCAATGCCGCCATAGGTGGCGTACATCACTTTGCTCAACTCCAGACACCATGCGCCGTCATCACGCGCGCTGATCTGTGCATTGATGGATTCACCGCAAAACTGATCGGCGGCTGTACGCGCGCTCTCCTCGTCCGGAAACAGTGCGTAGAACTCGATCGGATGAAACCTGGAGAAATCGAAACCGCCTTCCTTCATTCGGCGCAGCACGCTGCTGCTGATGTCTTCTTGATAGGCTGTGCTCATGAATCGTCCCCCTCACATTTGATGGATAGACTTTCCGTATTCCCTGCAGCGGCCTGACGGCCAAAGTACGACGGCAACAGATTGCCAACGGGACACAAGCATGTAGCTGAGAAGACCAGACCTTAGCGATTCATCGCTGATCTCGCCTGCAGAGTAGCCCCAAGATAGAGCCGCTGCCAAGGCCTGGTGATTGAAGTGACAAAAAGATTTCAGACGGGAGTAATGCTGCGGATTTCAATGCTGTTCTGGGTCTTGAGACTTTTGACGCCGGCATCGGTGGTGCGGCCTTCCAGATCGTTCAGATCCAGTTCGGCGGCGACAGGCAGGAACCGTTCCTTGATGAGTTTGGCGGCGTGCTCGTGATCCGGGCACTCTTCGCACTCGAAGACCTCGTCGACTACTTCACCATGATCATCCACGAAAGTGACTTTCCACTTGGACATCGGAGCCTCCTAGATCAAACCCGCAAATGGGCTTACCTCTATCTCGACTTTTGTCAGGAATGATCGTTCAAAAGGTTTACAGCAAGCGGTGATGAAAAAAACATCATCCAAGTTGAGGCCAGGCTTTTGTGGCGAGGGAGCTTGCTCCCGCCGGGCTGCGAAGCGGCCCCCAAAATCTGACGTCCATCGCAGATTTTGTGAGTGCTGCGCACTCAAGCGGGAGCAAGCTCCCTCGCCACAGGAATCCCGGGATTTGTCTAGTCGTTGCTTGGTTTGTTGACTGCTTGCAGTACGTACTGTGGCAAGGCGAAGGCGCCGATGTGGATTTCCGGGTTGTAGTAACGGGTGACGATGCCGCTGCCGATGAAGCGCTGTTGCAGGGTTTCGCGGCTCAGCTTGCGGTAGGCCGGGTTGGTCGAACCCCAGGCGAAAGTCATCGAGCCGCCGATGTAGGTCGGCACGGCAGCCTGATAGAAGTGCCAGTCCGGGAACAGGCTGCGCAGGCGGCCAGCGGTGGTTTTGACTTCTTCGATCTGCATGAACGGCGTGCCATTTTGGGTCACGAGAATGCCGCCCTCGTTCAGGCAACGGTGGCAGGCCTGATAGAAGTTTTCCGAGAACAGCACTTCGCCCGGGCCGATCGGGTCGGTGGAGTCGGAAATGATCACGTCGAATTTTTCGGTGGTGGTCGCAACGAAGCGCATGCCGTCATCGATTACCAGGTTCAAACGTGGATCGTCGTAGGCGCCTTTGGAGTGGTTCGGCAGGAACTCTTTGCACATATCAACTACGGTGCCGTCGATCTCGACCATGGTGATGTGCTCGACACCGCCGTGCTTGGTCACTTCGCGCAGCATGCCGCCGTCACCGCCGCCGATGATCAGCACGCGTTTGGCCGCGCCGTGGGCGAGGATTGGCACGTGAGTGAGCATTTCGTGGTAGATGAATTCGTCGGCTTCAGTGGTCTGGATCACACCGTCCAGCGCCATCACCCGGCCCATGCGCGGGTTCTGGAAGATCACCAGGTGCTGGTGCTCGGTGCGCACTTCGTGCAGCAGTTTTTCCATGCGAAAACGCTGGCCGTAGCCTTCGTAGAGGGTTTCCAGGTATTCGCTGGTCTTGATGTCGGTCATGGTGAAGTGCTCCGATGAATGCGCGGGCGCCGATCGTGGGGACAATTGCCCGGGAAAGGCGCGCATTCTACGTTGCCGAACATGACAGGTCGAACCTCAGTTCATCGGGCTAATGCTTTCCAATGTGGGAGCTGGCCTGCCAGCTCCCACATTGTTTGCATTGAGCCCGGGAAAGGCGTCAGATCCGCACATTCCCGCGTGGCCCGGCAATTGCCCAGATGATCAGGCCCAACACCGGCAGCAGGATGATCAGCAACACCCAGACGATTTTCATACCCGTCGAGGCGCCGCTTTTCAGCACGTTGATGATGGCCCAGATGTCGAGGGCGAGAATAATCAGGCCGATCAGGCCATTGAACGTGGAACCCATGGTGTCGCTCCGTTGTGAGTGGCAAGCACCTTTAGGATAGACGGGCCTGACGAGGGTTCCCTTTTATTGCGTTCAGACGTGAATTGCGATCTTCAAGGCTTCCAGCGACGGCGCGGCGGCGATGCCGACTTCGGCGCACAGTTCCAGCACGCGTGGCACGTCGTTGCCGTGCACCAACACCATTTGCAGCTCGTCGTCGAGCAACTGGCTGAAGTTGATCAGTGTGTAACCGCCGTTTTCCTTGTTCAGGCTGCTCATCTGCACCTGGATACGATTGAGTGCGGTCAGCGCTTCGGTCTTGGCCAGTTGTTTAGGTTTGATGTTGAACTCGACGCCCGGGCCGAACGACGCGACGATCTGCGCGAACAGATCAACGTAAGTGTCGGCCTGGAACAGCACGGTCTCCGGCAGACTGCCGACCACCACCCACTCGCCCAATGGAATCGGGAAGTCATCGTCGTAATTGATGTCGGGGTTGGCGGTCAGGAAAGCGTCGGCATCGGCATAGGCCTGCGCTGCTTCGTCGGCGACCTTCAGTATCTCGTCCTCGCCCATGCAGCCGGAGCTGATTTTGCTGATGAGTTCGACGAGTGCGGCTTTCATGTGGGCGGATCCTGTGACGAAGGGAGATTTTGCGGGCGCGAAGGATAGCGCATTCTCGACTTCGCCACAGTCGGTTCCAGCCCGAAGGCGTCAGCCCAGCAGCTTTTGCAACTGCGCCGTAGTATCGACCGCGCCCATGGTCTTGGCCGCGTCGAGCGCGGTAATGCCATTGGCATCCTTGGCTTTTGGGTCGGCGCCTTGGCTGATCAGGTAGTCGACGATTTCAACGCGGTTGAACATCGCCGCCATCATCAGCGCGGTACGGCCGTCGAACGAAGAACCTTCGATTTGCGCACCACCTTCCACCAGCGCCTTGACCACCGGCAGGTCTCCTTTGAACGCCGCACCGGCAATCGGGCTTTGGCCGCTGCCATTGCGTTGTTCCGGGTCAGCGTGGTGTTTAAGCAGCACTTGCACCGCGTCCAGATGCCCGTAATAAGCGGCGAGCATCAACAAAGTGTCGCCCTTGCTGTTGCTCAGATTCACCGGCAGACCGGCGGTGATCAGGCGATCAAGCATCTCTGCGTCACCGGCGCGCGCCTTGTCGAATACCTGCTCGGTGAATTCAGCAGCTTCTTCAGGGGTCATCTGGCGGCTTTGCTCGGACATGGGTCACTCCACTTTCGGTCAATCGGAAAGCAGACAGTTTCCCGAGCGCGACAGAAGCTGTCACCCACTTTTTTTCATGCGCGCGCATAGCCAATTTCAATAACGGTATTTGCCCGCGCGGATTTCTGCCATGACCTGATCGGTGACCTGCACGTACGTTTCGCTCCCCGGCAACCACGCATAAACCGGATCGTCGCTGACCAGCGCCGGGTCGAAGCCTTGGTTTTTCAGGCGGGTTTTCTGGTATTTGAAGGTGCCGGTGGTTTCCATTTTCACCTTCACCCGCAGAAATAGCGGCACCGCATAGGCCGGCATACGTTGCCGGGCGAACGCCAGCAATTCGGCGAAATCCAGCGTCGCCAGGGATTCGGTCGGTGTGATCGCGGCCATACCAGCGCGGCCGTTGGTGTTGTGGATTTCCACGCCATAGGCCACGGCTTCGCAGATATTCGGATGTTGCAGCAGCAGGTTTTCGACTTCAGTGGTCGAGACGTTTTCACCCTTCCAGCGGTAAGTGTCGCCGAGACGATCGACAAACTGCGCATGGCCGAAACCAATGTTGCGCAGCAGATCGCCGGTGTTGAAGAAACGGTCGCCACGGCTAAACACGTCGTGCAAAACGACTTTGGCGGTTTTCTGCGGGTCGGTGTAGCCGTCGAGCGGCGCCTTGTCGTCGATCCGCGCCAGCAACAAGCCCTGCTCGCCCTTGCCGACCTTGCGCATGAAGCCATTGCCGCCGCGCGTCGGCTCACCGGTTTCATGGTCGTAGGCCACCAATTCCCACGCCATCAAGGAGAAGCCGATGGTGTTGTCGAAATTGAGGATGTTGGTGAAGCCGATGTTGCCGTCGCTGGCCGCATACAACTCGCAAATGTGTTCAACGGCAAACCGCGTCTTGAACTCGGCCCAGGCACCGGGACGCAAGCCGTTGCCGATCATCTTGCGCACGTCGTGGCGATTGTCATCGGCGCTGGCCGGTTGATCGACCAGATAGCGACACAATTCGCCGACGTAGCCGATGGTGGTCGCCCGGTAACGCCGCACATCGCTCCAGAACTGGCTGGCGCTGAACTTGCGGCGGATTGCGAAGCCCGAGGCGCCGCTGATCGCCGAACCCCAGCAAACGCACAAGCCAGTGGCGTGATACAGCGGCAAAGTGCAGTAGACGACATCGTCCGGGCGCATGTTCAGGGCGATCATGCCGAAGCTTGCCGAGCTGCGCATCCAGCGGCCGTGCTTGAACACGCCGGCCTTGGGCAGCCCTGTGGTGCCGGAGGTGTAGATGTAGAAACAAGGATCGTCGAAAAAAATCTGCCGGCTGCTGGCCGGGTTGTCACTGCATGCATCGGCACTGGCGCTGATCAGATTGACGTAGCCCTCAGGCGCGGTGCCTGGATGGCTGAAGGTGTCCTGATCGGCAACGAACCAGGTGCGCGCGGGGGCGATCGATACTTGCTCGCGCACCGCCGCGAAGGTCGGCAGCAATTCTTCGCCGACCACGATGGCCACCGGAGCTACCAGGTTCACGCTGTGAATCAACGTATCGCGGATCTGCGAGGTGTTCAGCAGCGCGCTGACCGCACCAACCTTGGCCAGCGCCAGAATCGCCACCAGTAATTCCGGACGGTTCTCGATGAACACCGCCACCACATCACCTTTGCTGACGCCCTGCCCGATCAGGTAATGCGCGATGCGATTGGCCCACTGGTTGACCTGTGCGTAACTCAGCAGCACATCACCGGCCAACAACGCAGGGCCGTCGGGATTGCGCAGGGTCGCTTGCTCGAAGGTGAAACCCAAGCCACAGGTTTGGGTCGGATCCTTGACGTTGGCCGCCTTCATGCCTTTGACCAGCCGCGGGATGGCTCGGGCGATGGTCGGCAGTTTGCGGAGCATCATGCCCCAGGTAATCGTGTCGTTTGGCGCGTGACGCATGGCAGCTCCCGTTCGACCTTGGCGTGCAGATCGGATTTTTATTGTCGGGCAATCGAGTGAGGCAACCGGCACTTGCGAGCGAAGGTTGAGGCTGAAAGTACGTCAGCGCTTCTCGGGCTGTACATGCGGTTTTTGCAATGTTTTGTATCCGCCAGGCGCTTTAGCGAGTGGGAGATCGCGAGGGTGCGGTTTGGTTCCGTTAATTGGGGGTCGATCACGCAAAATGCAGGATGCACGATGGCCATTCATGCAGATTGCACGAGCTTTAGAAATTAACTGATTTTTAACTTGTTGATTTATATAGGTTTTTAAAAATATCGGTGCTGGCACAATCACTGCAACTCTCTATGCATGCTTGCCATTCAAGTGCATACGGAGCTGAAAAACATGAGCCTGATTCAAGAAAAATTTACCTCGCTGTTCTCCAACTTCGACGTCACCACTGCGCCACGTCCTGATGGCGGGATTCTGTTGACCCTGCGCAGCGCCGACGGCAAGACGTTTAAACGTGCCCTGACTTATCAGCAGTTGCATGCCGGCGACCAACTGTCTTGGGCGATCAGCGCGATTCGTCGTGACTTGGCTGAACAAGCCAGCGAGCTGCCGCAAATTGCCATGCTGCAAAGCCAGCAGCGTTTTGCCCTGCCGACTTATCACTCGCTGTAATCAATTCGCTGTAAACAAACAGGCCGTGAAGTTTTCGCTTCACGGCCTGTTTTTTGTGCGCAGTGCTAAACCCTGTGGGACTAGAAAGCTTCCGGTTCGATCCCGGTGAAGCTATCGACCGTCACATGCCCTGCCAACTCCCCGCCTTCACGGGCCAGACCGCAGGTCTGCATACCCGCTGACTGAGCGGCATCCAGCTCTTCGACGATATCCGACAGAAACAGAATCTCCTGCGCTTCAACGCCAATCGCTCGCTGGATGTTGCTGTAAGACTGCGCCTCGCGCTTCGGCCCGGATGTGGTGTCGAAGTAACCGCTGAACAGCGGCGTCAGATCGCCCGCTTCCGAGCAGCCGAAAATCAGCTTCTGCGCCTGGATCGAGCCGGACGAATACACAAACAGTTGATAACCGGCCTGATGCCAGCGCTTTAACGCTTCAACAGCGTCCGGGTAAACATGCCCCTGCAACTGCCCGGCCTGATAACCCTGCTCCCAGACCATGCCTTGCAATGCCTTGAGCGGCGTGGCTTTGCGATCTTCGGCGATCCAGCTCAGCAAGATTTCAACGACACGTTCAACGTCGGCCTGCGGCTCATTGCTGTCACGGCGCACGGCGTCCAATTGCTCGGCGACACCGGCACGCTCGGCGTTGTGGCGCACAAAGTCCGGCAGGTGTTTGGCCGCATACGGAAACAGCACATCGAACACAAAACTTACTGCGCTGGTGGTGCCTTCGATATCGGTGAGAATGACTTTGATCGACATCTACTCAGTCCTCCAGACGCGGGAAACGGCCGGCGATATCTTCGCCGGTGAATTTGGCAACCCAGCCATCCGGGTTGTTAAACAGACGGATCGCCACGAAGTGCGGATGCTCGCCCATGTCGAACCAGTGCTTCGTGCCGGCCGGAACCGAGATCAGATCGTTCTTCTCGCAGAGCACGGCGTACACGTAATCGTCGATGTGCAAGGTAAACAGGCCACGCCCGGCGACGAAAAATCGTACTTCGTCTTCGCCGTGCTGGTGTTCTTCGAGGAACTTGGCGCGCAGTTCGGCTTTTTGCGGGTGATCGCTGTTCAGGCTGATGACATCGACGGTGATGTAACCGCGTTCGGTCATCAGTTTATCGATCTGTTCTTTGTAAGCGCTGATCACTTCTTCCTGACTGGCGCCAGGCTGAATCTTCGCCGCGGCTTGCCAGCGGTCAAAGCGCACGCCCTGCTCGGCGAGCGTCGAGGCGATGTCTTCGAGATGGGTCAGCACCTTGTTCGGCACTTCAGGACTGGAGATGTGATAAACGGACAGGCTGCTCATGGGCGATTCCTCGGTAACGGCCGCGCCGTCCGGTTTGTGGTCACCGGTCGGGCGTAGCGCTGCATCAGGCGGTTGGCGACTTGGGTGCAAGTCTGCCGTTAACGGTTCAACACGCTGCGGGTTTTCAACTCGCATTCAAACAAGAATTCAAAGGCCTCGATCTGCCGTAGCGCATCGTTCATGCCTGCGCCCCAGGTGTAGAGGCCGTGGCCGCGAATCAGGTAACCGACGCAATCCGGATGGGCGTCGAGCCAAGGCTGCACCTTGGCGGCGAGGCGCGCAATGTCCTGATCGTTATCAAAGATCGGCACGCGCACCCGCGATTCGTGGGTCGAGATGCCGCTGAAGGCTTTTTGCAGTTCGTAGTCTTCAAACTCGATGAAATCTTCCGGAGTCAGGCGCGACAGCACCGTGGCATTCACCGAATGCGTGTGCAGCACCGCACCGATCTCCGCGCGCCAGTTATAGAGCTGGGTGTGCAGCAGGGTTTCGGCAGACGGCTTTTTGCCCGGTTCGAGACTGTTGCCGGACATATCGGTAGCGAGCACGTCATCCAGGCCCAACTGACCTTTGTGTTTGCCAGACACCGTCAGCAGCGCTTCGCTCGGCGACAGGCGCGTCGAATAGTTGCTGCTGGTGGCTGGCGACCAGCCGCGACCATAAAGAAAACGCCCGGCGTCGACGATTTGCTGAGCGAGCTGTTCACGCGTAAGGCTCATGGCCTGTCCTCTTGCATTCGGGTAGCAATGATAACGGCAGCGGCGAGCGCTGCGAGACTGGCAATACTAAAGGTCAATGTCGCGCCGAGGGCATTCCAGCTGTAGCCGGAGTACAACGCGCCGAGCGCGCCGCCGGTACCGGCCAGCGCCGCGTACAACGCTTGGCCCTGCCCTTGCTGGCGCGCGCCGAAACTACGTTGCACGAACTGGATGGCAGCCGCGTGAAAGCTGCCGAACGTGGCCGCGTGCAACACCTGAGCGAACAGCAATACCCAGAGGAATTCGGCGAACGAACCTAGCAGCAACCAGCGCAATGCTGCCAGCAGAAAACTCGCCATCAACACCCGACGTACCGAGAAGCGCGCAAGAATCCGGCTCATGGCCATGAACATCAGCACTTCTGCGACCACGCCGACCGCCCAGAGCATGCCGATCACGCCCCGCGTGTAGCCAAGTTTTTCCAGGTGCAAAGTCAGAAATGTGTAATACGGCCCGTGGCTCATTTGCATCAGCGCAACGCAGCCATAAAACGCCAGTACGCCGGGAGTGCGCAATTGCTTGAGAAAGCCATCACCGGTCGGTCGATCGCCCTGCACCGGTTGCGCGTTGGGCACCCACAAACTGCTGAGAACAATGCCGGCCATGATCAGCACCAGCGCCGCCGGGTAGATATCCAGGCTCAGCCATTCGAACAAGCGACCGAGCGCGACCACGGTGATGATGAAACCGATCGAACCCCACAGCCGAATCTGGCTGTAGCGCGAGGTCTGGCCCTGTAAATGCGCGAGCGTGATGACTTCGAACTGCGGCAATACTGCGTGCCAGAAGAACGCGTGCAGCGCCATGACCATCGCCAGCCACGCGTAGCTTTTGCTGACGAAGATCAGCGAGAACGTCAGCAGCGTACACACCGCGCCGAAGCGCACGATGGCCAGGCGTTTGCCGGTGTAGTCGCCGAGCCAGCCCCAGATGTTCGGCGCCACGCAGCGCATCAGCATCGGGATCGCCACCAGCTCGCCAATGCGCGCGGGGCTAAAGCCGAGGTGATCGAAGTACAGCGCCAGAAACGGCGCTGTCGAACCGAGCAAGGCGAAATAGAACAGATAAAAACTGGACAGCCGCCAGTACGGGAGCGCCGCCACGCCGGTCAGACTGCGGTGGCTTGCGGGTCAGCCATTAAAGCTGACCCAGCACCGGGGTGCTCACGCGCACATCGGCATTCTGGCCACGGTGACGCAGCAGGTGATCCATCAACACGATGGCCATCATCGCTTCGGCAATCGGTGTGGCGCGGATGCCGACGCACGGGTCGTGACGGCCTTTGGTGATCACATCCACCGGGTTGCCGTGGACGTCGATCGAACGGCCCGGCGTAGTGATGCTCGATGTTGGCTTCAGCGCCAGATGCGCAACGATTGGCTGACCGGACGAGATGCCGCCGAGAATGCCGCCAGCGTTGTTGCTGAGGAAACCTTCCGGGGTCATTTCATCGCGATGCTCGGTTCCACGCTGGGCAACGCAGGCGAAACCGGCACCGATTTCCACGCCTTTAACTGCGTTGATGCTCATCAGCGCGTGGGCCAGTTCAGCGTCGAGGCGATCGAAAATCGGCTCGCCAAGACCCGGCATCACGCCCTCGGCAACCACGGTGATCTTGGCTCCGACCGAGTCCTGATCGCGGCGCAACTGGTCCATGTAGGCTTCCAGCTCCGGCACTTTGTCCGGGTCCGGGCTGAAGAACGCGTTGTCCTCCACCGAGTCCCACGTCTTGAACGGGATTTCAATCGGGCCGAGCTGGCTCATGTAGCCACGAATGACGATGCCCTGGCTGGCCAGATACTTCTTGGCAATCGCCCCGGCCGCTACGCGCATGGCAGTTTCGCGCGCCGAGCTGCGACCGCCGCCGCGATAATCGCGCTCGCCGTATTTGTGGTGGTAGGTGTAGTCGGCGTGGGCCGGACGGAACAGATCCTTGATCGCCGAGTAGTCCTTGGACTTCTGGTCGGTGTTGCGGATCAGCAGGCCAATCGAGCAACCGGTGGTGCGCCCCTCGAACACGCCGGAGAGAATTTCGACCTCGTCGGCTTCCTGACGCTGGGTGGTGTGGCGACTGGTGCCCGGCTTGCGGCGATCGAGGTCGCGCTGCAGGTCTTCGAGGGAAATCTCCAGGCCCGGCGGGCAGCCGTCGACAATGGCGACCAACGCCGGACCATGGCTCTCGCCCGCGGTGGTGACAGTGAACAACTTGCCATAGGTATTGCCGGACATGCAGGACGCTCCGTGAAATCAAACCTGATTCTTGATGCGCGCCAGTATACGCAGGCTAACCGAGTAGTTCATCCTCGAACCTTAGCGGTGTTGGTGAGTCCAACCGGCACCTTGGCGAATGATGGCGTGATGATGCTGCGAGTTTTGATCTTGAGTCTTACCCTGTTTACCGGCTTTGTTCAGGCGACTGTCCTGCAACGACCTATCACTTTGCCTACCGATGGCGGCGAACTTTTCGGCTCGCTGTTGTTGCCGAAGTCCGACACGCCTGTGCCGGTTGTCCTGATTCTGTCTGGCTCGGGTCCTACCGATCGCGACGGAAATAATCCGGACGGCGGACGCAACGACAGCCTCAAACGGCTGGCCTGGGTGCTGGCCAAACACAACATTGCCAGCGTGCGTTTCGACAAGCGCGGCGTGGCAGCGAGCCTGGCGGTGACCCCGGACGAGCGCAATCTGAGCATCGAGGCTTATGTGGCGGACGCCGTCGCCTGGGGCCAGAAGCTCAAGGCTGATCCGCGTTTCGGACCGTTAATCGTGCTCGGCCACAGCGAAGGCGCGTTGATTGCCAGCCTCGCCGCGCCGAAAGTCGATGCAGCGGCAGTCATTTCTTTGTCCGGCAGCGCGCGGCCGGTTGATCAAGTGATCCGTCAGCAATTGTCGCAGCGCCTGCCGCCGCCACTGATGCTGCGTAGCAACGAATTGCTCGACAGCCTCAAGGCCGGGCGCACTGACGACAACGTGCCCGCACAATTGCAGGTGATTTTCCGCCCGAGCGTGCAGCCGTATCTGATCTCGCTGTTCCGTCAGGATCCGGCGGCAGCCTTCGCCCAACTGAAAATGCCGGCGCTGATCGTGCAGGGCAGCAACGACATTCAGGTGCAGGTCGATGACGCGAAACTGCTCAAAGTCGCCAAACCGGACGCCAAGCTGGCGCTGATCGAAGGCATGAATCACGTCTTGCGCATCGTGCCCAATGATCTGAAGCGGCAATTGGCCTCCTATAAAGACCCGAATCTGCCACTGGCAGCGGAACTGGGTTCACAGATCCTCGACTTTATTGACGGAATTCGCACCCGTTAAGCACGGTTTCCCCTCCAGTCCTGCAGAAAACGGCCGATAAGCCTTTGTCGCCAGCGTACCGGCTGGCGACAAGCAGGGCTTGGACAGGATCTCGCCGTTATGACTGATACCCAGACTTCACCCGACACCACCGCTGAAAAAGACGCGCCGCCAGCGGTCGAGCTGCCGTGGGCGGACGTTCATGTCGAGCACCACAAGATGCTCCGTCTGGCGCCGCTGAAGACCGACCGCAACACCGGCGGACGGCCGCTGCGTTTCGTCGAATTCGGCTACGCCGAGCGCAACAGCAAAGAACAAAGCCTGATGCGCATGGCGATCAAACTGCCCGGCCAGCGCGTGCGCAAGGAGCAGAATCTTCTGGATGTGTGGGTCGATCACAAGACCAAACGCGTGCATTTCGGTCCGGACAGCGGCTTGCAGATCGAACCGCTGAACCGTGGCATCGGCCGTTTCATGGCCGCTCAGGGCATCACTTGGGCCAAGAAACGCTGGCCCGCCTACACCGTCGACGGCGTGGACTTGAACAACAAGGACGCGCTCAACGAAGACACCCGCCTGCGTCGCGATCACTTTCTGCGCGTGCATGGTTTTGACGTGGCGTATGCCGATGCGCAGCATTTGAAGGGCAGCGTCAAAGAGGCGCAGGTCGGGGATTTAGTGGGCGACTGGAACAGCGAAAAGCTGCAGATCGTCGAGATTCTCGAAGCGGCGCAGATGCTGCAACAGGCCGAGCAGAATCTGGCCGAGCAGGAAGTAAAGCTGAAAGTGCAGGAAGACAAGGTCAGCAAGTTCAAGCGTGAAGACGCGGGTTTGCGTTTTACGATTACGTGTCTGGTGGCGTTTTCGGTGTTTCAGGCGGGGTTGTTGATCTGGATTGCTACACACCGTTGAAAATCTTGAATCAGCGCTGATCTGTGGCGAGGGAGCTTGCTCCCGCTCGGTTGCGAAGCGACCGCAAAACCTGAGCACTCGGTGTATCGGAAAAACCGTGGTGCCAAGTTAAGGGTCTGCTTCGCAGACCAGCGGGAGCAAGCTCCCTCGCCACAAGAACTGCGGCGTCTTAATTGCGATTCAGACGCGCGAAGCAAACAGCGCCTGATGATTGCGGCACTGTTCCGCCGTCAACATGAACACACCATGCCCGCCGCGCTGGAATTCCAGCCAGGCAAAATCCACTTCCGGGTACAGCGCATCGACGTGCACTTGGCTGTTGCCCACCTCGACGATCAGCAAACCCTTCTCGGTCAGATGATCCGCCGCTTCGGCGAGCATCCGGCGCACCAGGTTCAGACCGTCATCACCACAGGCCAGACCCAGTTCCGGTTCGTGTTGATATTCGTCCGGCATGTCGGCGAAATCTTCCGCATCGACGTAGGGCGGGTTCGACACGATCAGGTCGAAACGCTGACCGGGCAAACCATCGAAACCATCGCCCTGCACCGTGTACACACGCTCATCGACGCCGTGACGCTCGATGTTCTGATTGGCCACTTCCAGCGCTTCGAATGACAGATCGGCCAACACCACTTCGGCATTCTGGAACTCGTAGGCGCAGGCAATACCGATGCACCCGGAGCCGGTGCACAGGTCGAGAATCCGCGCAGGTTCCTCACCAATCCACGGCGCAAAACGGTTTTCGAGCAGCTCGCCGATTGGCGAACGCGGAATCAACACGCGCTCATCGACGATGAACGACATACCGCAGAACCACGCCTCGCCCAGCAAATAAGCCGTCGGAATGCGCTCTTCGATACGACGCTTGAGCATGCGTTGCAGATTGACCAGTTCGTCCTCTTCCAGTGCGCAATCGAGGTAGCTGTCGGCAATTTCCCATGGCAGGTGCAACGCGCCCAGCACCAGTTGCCGGGCTTCGTCCCAGGCATTGTCGGTCCCATGGCCGAAAAACAGATCCTCCCCATGGAAGCGGCTGACGGCCCAACGGATGTGGTCGCGCAGGGTACGAAGTCGGGAAGTGATCACGGGGCAGAACTCCAGAAAAAACGACTGGCGATTCTACCAGCCAAAACGCGCCACGACGACGCAGGAAAAAACCTGCGCGACCGTAGGACTCTTCGATTTTTTCCATCAGCTATTGAACAGAACGTGTAACTTGACAAGGCTGCAGGCCAACAACGACGGTGCCTACGATGGTAGCGATTCACAGAACCGCTCAGCCAGAGGAGAATGTCGCAAAAGCCCCACCCCAAGGAGCCCCAGAATGTCCGTTCCAAAAACGATGTTTCAACTCAGCGGTCGCGGTTACGCAGCGGCCACGTTGAGCCATGCCACCGTGGTCATCATCGATGCCCAGAAAGAATATCTCAGCGGCCCGCTGGCCCTGAACGGCATGGACGCGGCGGTCGCGAACATCAAACAGGTTGTCGCTGCGGCCCGCGCCGCCGGCCGGCCAATCGTGCATGTGCGCCACCTCGGCACTGTCGGCGGTCTGTTCGATCCGCAGGGCGAACGTGGCGAATTCATCCCCGGCCTCGAGCCTCAGGGCGATGAAGCGATCATCGATAAACTGCTGCCGAGCGCGTTCCATGGCACCGCATTGCTGGAGCGCCTGCAGAATCTTGGATCACTGGACCTGATCGTCTGCGGCTTCATGAGCCATTCCAGCGTCAGCACCACCGTGCGCGCGGCGAAGAACCTGGGTTTCCGCTGCACCCTGGTTGAAGACGCCTGCGCTACCCGCGACTTGCCATTCAAGGGCCGCGTGCTCAGTGCCGAACAGGTTCAGGAAGCGGAAATGGCGATCATGGCGGACAACTTCGCCACGCTCGCGCTGACTCAGGATCTGGTCTGATCCAATCTTCGGTGAGCGGGCAAAACCGCCGCTCATCCGCAAAAGCCTCGCATTTGGCGCAATTGTCTTAGCCTCAGGAACAACCCGGTCAACTCCCGGTCGAAGGGCCGATACCCATTGAGGAAGGTCGGAATGAAGTTATCCGATGGATTTGACGCACGCCGCTTGCGGCCCAAAGGCCAAAGCAACTGGCGTTTTCGATTTGGCGCGGCGATTGCTGCCATTCTGGCGACGTTCGGCGTGCTGCTGGCGATGGCCGGTGCCGCCAGCCTGCTGGGGCGCCCGCCTGCGCTTGGCGACTTGAACGCAACACCGATGGGTTCGGCGATCATTCTCGCGGTCGGCCTGTTGTTCCTGTATTTCGGCGTGGCGCTTTGGCGTCGCTGCCGGCGTCGCGCACGGCAATCGCGCGAACTGAACATGTCGCCACACCTGATGAAAAAACACGATTGAATAACGGCCTGGCTTTTTGCCGGGCCGTTTTGTGTCTACTTGGGTAAACTGGCCGCCCTTCGCGGAGGCTGACATGCAAGACGACGATTTTTCCCTGTTCAAAAACGAGCTGCGCGGCGTCAAGCCGATCAAACACGATCGCGCCGACACCGGCAAACCGAAGACCGACCGCGCCCAGATCGCCAAGCTGCGCCAGTCGGCCACCGTGCGCACCGACAGCACGATCATTGACGGCTTGTCCGATCAGTTCGTCATCGACGTCGGCCCGGAAGACGAGTTGATGTGGGCGCGCGACGGGGTGCAGGAAAGCCAGATGCGCAAGCTCAAGATCGGCCAGATTCCGTTCGAAGGCAGCCTCGACCTGCATGGCATGAGCGTAGAAAAGGCCCGCGAAACCCTCTGGGCCTTCCTCGCCGAAGCAACCAAATTCGAAATCCGCTGCGTGCGCGTCACCCACGGCAAGGCTGTGCGCCTGGACGGCAAGCGGCCGATGATCAAAAGCCACGTCAACACTTGGCTGCGTCAGCACGCACAAGTACTCGGCTTTACCTCGTGCCAGGCTAAACATGGTGGCGCCGGGGCGGTTTACGTGATGCTCAAACGCACGATGATGGAAGGCCGCGACGAATAACGTCGTTACATCGAACTTGCAGGGTTGTGTCCGCCACCGTACCCTTGCCCTTTGCGAAAATCCCCACAGGTAGTTTCATGTCCCTGGAACAGAATTACACCGCGATTCTCGGCCAATTGGGCGAGGACGTTTCCCGCGAGGGCCTGCTCGACACGCCAAAGCGTGCCGCCAAAGCCATGCAGTACCTCTGCCGCGGTTATGAACAGACTCTGGAAGAGGTCACCAACGGTGCCCTGTTCAGCTCTGATAACAGCGAAATGGTGCTGGTCAAGGACATCGAGTTGTACTCGTTGTGCGAGCACCACCTGCTGCCGTTCATCGGCAAGGCGCACGTTGCGTACATCCCGAGCGGCAAGGTGCTGGGCCTGTCGAAGGTCGCGCGGATCGTCGACATGTACGCCCGCCGTCTGCAGATCCAGGAAAACCTCAGCCGCCAGATCGCCGATGCGGTGCAGCAAGTCACCGGCGCGCTGGGCGTTGCCGTGGTGATCGAGGCCAAGCACATGTGCATGATGATGCGCGGTGTGGAGAAGCAGAATTCGTCGATGATCACTTCGGTGATGCTCGGCGAGTTTCGCGAGAACGCGGCGACCCGCAGCGAGTTTCTCAGCCTGATCAAGTAATGCGTGACCGAAAAAACCGGCGTTGATCGCCGGTTTTTTTTCGTCCGTGAAAAATCGGGTAAGCTGCGCGCCTTCTTCAATGTCCCTGTGAGGCTTGTAACGTGTTCGTCAAAGCGCTTCGTGTCGGCCTCGGCCAACTGATTATCTTCGTTGACTTCCTGACCCGTCCGGGCAAGAAGCAACGCCCCGCCGCTGCTCAAGCCCAAGTAGACGCCGCGGCCAAGGACCTGACCCTGTATCAGTTCCACGCCTGCCCGTTCTGCGTGAAAACCCGTCGCAGCCTGCGTCGCCTGAATGTGCCGGTGGCGCTCAAGGACGCGAAGAACAATGAACTGGATCGCCAGACCTTGCTGGAACAGGGCGGCAAGATCAAAGTCCCTTGCCTGCGCATCGAAGAGAACGGCCAGACCACCTGGCTGTATGAATCCAACGCGATCATCGATTATCTGAACACGCGGTTTGCCGCGGTCTGATGGTGTTCTGTGTTGCTGATGGCCCTATCGCTGGCAAGCCAGCTCCCACAGCTTTTGTGAACGCCACAGATCACTGTGGGAGCTGGCTTGCCAGCGATGAGGCCCGCTGAAACAACACACTATCCAGACAAAAATAAACCGGCCCCAATGGCCGGTTTATTCGTTTTCAGGCCGCTTTGGCGGCCTGCGCCTGACGCACCACCGCTGCCAGACACTCGAGTCCTGCGCATATATCCCTATCGACAAAACTTTCGTCGACAAAACATAAAACAATATTTGCTTTATTTGTACACAAAAGCATAATCCACAGCGTGCGAGTTCCTGACCAAGCGGTCAACAAATTCGCGTATGCCTCAAAGGGCCGCTGCCACCCCTCATGGGTCCGGCCCTGGAAATAACAATAAAACTCTTGAGGAGTACTCGCTGTGGAAAGCCGCAAATCCGAAGCATCGCCGCTGGATCTCTCGCCGCCGTTACGCAATGGCTTGCTTGAGCGCATCTTCAAACTCACCTTGCATGGCACCACGGTGAAGACCGAGCTGATCGCCGGTCTGACAACCTTCATCACCATGGCCTACATCATCTTCGTCAACCCGAACATCATGGCCGATGCCGGGATCGATCACGGTGCAGCCTTCGTCGCTACCTGCATCGCCGCCGCGCTGGGCTGCCTGCTGATGGGCCTGTATGCCAACTGGCCAGTGGGCTTGGCGCCAGGCATGGGCCTCAACGCGTTCTTCACTTACACCGTGGTCGGGACCATGGGCTACAACTGGGAAACCGCGCTCGGTGCGGTATTCGTTTCCGGTGTGTTGTTCATGATCCTGACGTTCTCGCGGATTCGCGAATGGCTGCTCAACAGTATTCCGGTCAGCCTGCGCTATGCGATGGGGGCGGGTGTTGGCCTGTTCCTTGGCCTGATCGGGCTGAAAACTGCGGGCATCGTCGTCGATAGCCCGGCGACCCTGATCAAACTCGGCTCCCTGCGCGAGCCCGGCCCGCTGCTCGCTGCGATCTGCTTCCTGATGATCGCGATCCTCAGCTATCACCGAGTATTCGGCGCGATCCTCATCAGCATCATCACCGTGACCCTCGCCGGTTGGGGCCTGGGATTGGTGCATTACGAAGGAATCATGTCGGCCCCGCCGAGCCTCGCGCCGACTTGGATGGCGATGAATGTCGCGGGCGTGTTCAACGTCAGCATGATCAGCGTGGTCCTCGCCTTCCTTTTTGTACACATGTTCGACACCGCCGGCACCCTGATGGGCGTGGCTCAGCGCGCCAATCTGGTCAACGCTGACGGGCGCATCGAAAACCTCTCGCGCGCCATGAAAGCCGACAGTGCCTCCAGCGTATTCGGCGCTGTGGTCGGTGTTCCGCCAGTCACCAGCTACGTGGAAAGTGCTGCGGGTGTCGCTGCGGGTGGTCGGACTGGTCTTACCGCAGTCACAGTGGGTGTGCTATTTATAGCGGCAATGTTTTTCGCACCGCTGGCCGGCATGATTCCGGCTTACGCCACCGCCGGTGCACTGATTTACGTTGCAATGCTGATGATGGGCGGCATGGCCCACATCGAATGGGACGAGGCCACCGACAGCATTCCGGCCATCGTCACTGCGATCATGATGCCGCTGACCTTTTCGGTCGCCGACGGCATCGCGCTGGGCTTCATCACCTATGTGGCGCTGAAGGCCGGCACTGGCAAGTACAAGGAAATTTCGGTCAGCCTGTGGGTGCTCTGCGCGATCTTCATCGCCAAGTTCATCTTCTTGTAAACCGCACGCGTTTCACGCTTTACATCAGCCTCACCCTTGCGGGTGGGGCTTTTGCACATTCTTGATTACAACAAAAAAGGAGCAAAGTGATGAGTCTGGAAACCTGGCTGCTGTTCAGCGGCGCTGCGCTGGTGGTGATCCTCATTCCAGGGCCACTGTCGTTGCTGATGATCAGCAACAGTCTGAATTACGGGTTGCGCCGTTCCTACCCGGCGTTTCTTGGTGGCGTGTTCGCTTCGATCTGCCTGCTCAGCGCTTCGGCACTCGGGTTGGGCGCCCTGCTGCTGGCTTCCGAACAGTTGTTCAGCGCGCTGAAAATCGTCGGCGCGATCTACCTGTTCTACCTCGCCTGGCAGAGCTGGCAGCAATCGCGCCAGCCATCGGTCGGCGCCGAAGTACCTCAAGCGGCGCCGGTGCCGCGTTTTCGCGCGTTGTTCAGCCGGGCGTTCGTGCTGGGGGCGAGTAATCCCAAGGACATTCTGTTTTTTGCCGCGTTTCTGCCGCAGTTCCTCAGTGCCGAACAACCGTTTCTGCCACAACTGCTGGTGATGATTGCGACCTGGACGGTGCTGGATCTGCTGTGCAAGTTGACCTACGGATTGGGCGCCCATGGTGCGGCGCGGTATTTGCGCAGCGGCAAGGGCCAGAGTTGGTTTAACCGGATCAGTGCCGGATTGTTCGGCGGTGCCGGTGCCGCTTCACTGCTCAGCGGGCATTGAAACATAGTGTTCTGATTTGATACTGCCATCCTCGATATCCAAGTTGTACATCGAAGATGGCAGCCAACTATCCCGCGACCTTGGTAGTTGAAGATAAACGCAACACACCGCAACACCCCGTCGATGTACTTCATTTGAAACGTCCCCCTAAGATGGCGCCGCAGCGCAACATCAATTCCAGGACAAGGACGTTCAAATGGCAACTCTGATACTTGATGCTTCGATAGAAAAAGACACGGTACTCGTTACAGACGTGGAACTTGTCTCGAATCAACGCTCGGCTTCGACAATTGATTTCGATGAACTTGAATCTGTTCAGCCCTCGCTCGAAAACAAACATAAAAGAGCGCAACTGAAAACCGTCGACCAGCTATTTGGTCCATTGCATATCGGCGAATATTCGATTACCCGTTCGGCTCTGGACGCATTGGGCGCCACCGTCGATGGGCAACCATTGAATGGCAATAACACATTCTTCCGTACACCGAAAAAGACGTTCATCAATGCTCTGCAATTTGATCCTGCAGCCATAGAAGCGCGCATGAAACAAACATCGGGCGCGGATGATTATTTGCTGCCGGCCCTGCTCTTTGAAATTGCCAGCCGACGGCCGTTGAACGCCCCGGCGATGTTGCACACCAGCCTGAACACCGAGGTTGATCCAAGCATATATCAGGCCAAACTGAAACAACTGCTGAACTCGGCGCACAAGCTCAACATCCGCCATGCACACCTTGCCGAGCCTCTGCCGCACTGGATCAAGCGTTCATCCAGTCGCACGATGGCCGGCACCGGCATCGGACTTCAGGCATTCGGTATCTATAGCGGGCTACGCGGCCTGCAAGATGCGCTCAGGAACAAGGATGCGTATGGCATCGTATTCAACAGCTCCGCGTTCACCGCAGATGTTGCCTCGATAGCGATTGATCTGGCGGTCGCGCGCAAAGCCACGCAAATGATCAAAGCCAGCCAGAGCGCTTATCAGGGATTTGCCAAAACCAGCTTCGCCTTGAAGTTGGGTCGCAGCGGCGGTTTGATTGGCGGCGCCTTGACGTTACCGTTCGACATCATTTCCGCCGTAGACGGTTTCAACGCTGCAGCCAAGGCAACGGGCAAAGAAGCCATCAATCACTACGTCAATGCTGGCTTGAGTGTCGCCAGCGCAACCATGACCGTGCTGCTCGGGGCGGCGGCACTGGCCGGTTTTTCCTTCGCAGGTCCGATTGGTCTGATCGCCGGTTTGTTGCTGGTGGCAGGGTCGCGGGTCTGGGCCGCCATCAATGTGGTCGATGACATTGACGACTACATCACCCTGACGACCGACGAACGCCTGCGCACCGGCTGGTTTGCGTTCTGGGGTATCAGCCCGGATGAAACGATCGAAGATCGCCACGCGATTGCCAAAGCCACCGCACAACATTCGCAACAACTGCAAGCCACGGCCAGAAAGTTGCTGGACGGGGATCTGAAAGAACAGACCGAAGCCATCATCAATGGCAGTTTCCATGTCGATCTACAGCCGATCCAGGTTGCGACCTACGACTGGACGCCAGAAAACCCGCAGTACAGAACCGTCAAACGTGCGCGGATCAACGACGACGCCGACACCATAGATGCGCGCGACGGCGTCACCGCGGACACGCCCGGCGCTGTATTGGGGACGGCAGCAGATTACAAAGGCGTGTTGTGGTTCATCGGCGGCGGTCACGACACCATTCAGGGCGTGAAGAACAAACCCAACAGCTATTACTACGCCGCCGGCAAAAAACACCTGAGCGGCGGCAGAAAAGATGATGAGTTCATCTATGAAGGCGCCGCCGCCCTGTTGCAGAGCGGCGCTCACGAAGCGTCGATTTCCGAATTGAAAGGAGGCCCGGGCAGCGACACTCTGAAGCTGGCGGGCCACTTCCCTGAAACCAACGAAGAACGTTACGGCTTCAGGATCAATCTCGAAAAAGGCGAGATGTCGGTATTGGTCAAGCCGCCAACTCGCAAAGAACAGGCCTATAAACCGCACAGCACCCTGCGCAGTATTGAAAACGTCGAAACCCTGGCCGGCGCCACCAATGAAGTTATCGGTAACGATGGCCCGAACATCATCAAGTCGCGCGGCCGTGATGACATCGATGCCGGTGCCGGCGATGACCAGGTCTACTTGCTCGGCAGCTACAGTTCGGCTCGCGGTGGAGCCGGCAAGGATGCTTTCGCTATCGCCTATATCCCGGGGATGGTGTCGATCATTGAGGACGCGCTGGACGAGAGCATCATTGCACTCGACTGGCGATCGGATCTGATCGAAAGCTGGCAGGTAGAAAAGACCGAACTGGTGATTACTTCGCGATTTGAAATCGACGACATCAGCAAAAAAATTGTCAGGATCAAGAACGTCTACAAACAAGTTCAAGACCAACGCTTGCTGCTCAATGCCAAACTTTCATTCATCACCAAAGATGGTTTTAACCTGGTGCCCGAGTTGCCACCCAGCATCGATACCCCGCAGCCCACTGATGTACCGGTGGTCATCATTCAGCAGGGCACCCGCCACTTACCGGTGATTATCTACGCATCAGAGTGCATCGTTCCTCACAACAAAAGTTCCAGCTACTGGGTTTCACGCAACAATCTTCTGACCGTCTTCAAGGCAAACGAATACAACAAACATTTCGCCACCACGCTGCACCTCGACTACGCCAGCAATGAACTGACTCACGCTGAGGCTTATTACAACGCTGACCTGATACACGCAACCAGCGCAAATCACATCATGTACAAACAATGCGATATGAATCTGCATTTCGGAGAGAAGCAGATCACGCTAAAAAATCTGGCAGCGTCACGTATGGCCGGGCATACGAAGATCAATGGGCGACTTACCAGGCCCGTACTGGAAATAAATCACCCGTTCATCTTGATCATGAACGACGGAGTCTCTTACCGTCTCACCTTGCCCGATGCAGCCGACAACGTGTTCGTTAACAGTCACTTTGAAATCAGTGGCCCCTTGCAATGGAACAGCACTGTCCGGTTGCCGCTATCACCCAGAGCCGGCACCCATCAATACCTGCAACCACTGGACAACGAAGCGCATGCGCTGGGTAACCGCGAGAAGTGCGTCAAACTCAACCCGGCCACTGCACCGACCGCCGTCGAGTCCCTGACCGGTGAAGGATCAAAGTATCTGGTTCATCTTGGCTCGGGGATGTCGTTACGCATCGCGACGCCGGATGCACTGGCCGGCGCGAGCAAACAATTGGCCTATGCCTCGACCTGGGAATTTGACGCTACAGCCCTCGGCAACGTCGAAATCAAACTCGCCGACGGCCAATTGCTGATCGGGCAAACTGTCATTCACTTACCGCAGTACAAAAATCCTGCAGACCTCGTTGATCAGGTGCGAGTGATCACGGCCAAAGGTATCGTCTACGCTGTCGACCTGATTTTCGACGCGGTGTACATCGAAGCGCTCGACGCCCGCTTCCATGTACCTGCCAGCGGCCTGACAGCCACCCTGCCCGCCGAACTCGACCCGATGACGATGACGCAGATACCCGTGCGTAACATTGCCATGAAGGATGGCAGTAGCGGCGCATTGTCTTATCACCTGACGCAGCGCCGCTGGATACTGGATACGGACACGTCCCGCAGCATTACCGCAGAAGATCTGCAGACCACCCATCACTGCACTCACCAACTGAAGCTGTTCGAGGAAGTCGCGAAGATTGGCCTCGGTTACGCTCCTCCCCTTGGCGAGCAAGCCATGAAAACCTTGCGTGAGCACTGCGTGAAACTCATGGGCGATCTGTCGCTTGATTACGCCGCAAAATTGTCCAGGGCGAAGAACCTGGCCTGGCTGCTGTCCGGACAATCGCACTTCACGTGACGGCGGCGCTGGACACGCTTTGCATCAGTTGCTTACGCCGATTGATATATGTACCACACGCCAGACGCCCGGCTTGACGATCATTCAGCCCCCTTAAGCCACCACCAGATTCCAGGCTTTACACAACTGAATGATCGATAGCGGAGCACTTCAAATGGCCAAGCCACCCAAGCAGATTCCTGCTGCCCATTCATCGCCCCCCAGACCCGCAACGGAAACTGCGCGGGTCAGCGGCGATGACATCCATATCCTGCGCCCAGGCTTGCACTCGCAAGCCGGCGATTTGCCTTTTGCCGGGCCTTCCTCGCAGCGCCCGCCCGAAACCGAGGGCGGCACTCGACAGCCCGCAGTCGAAGTCAGCGAGATGCTGACGCGACATCAGCCAGGCGAATCGAGCACTGCGCCTGACGCACTGAACCTGTCCGCCCGCCCCACAACACCGACATTTCTTCCCGCACACCTGGCCATCAGACTGACGCCCGCCACCGATTCCCCGGAAGGTATCCGTTATGACGGGCGAGACCGAATCTACGTGGATATGCGCGAAGGTACCGCCATGGTGTCGAAAAATCCGGACGGGCACTATCAGCTGACCTCCGCCAACGAGTTGGTCCCCTCCGGTTATCGGGTTGAACGGATTCGCGAAACGCACCTGTGGCAAAAACTGCAACCGGGCGCAACGCGTCGACCGGCGGCAGATGAAGCAGATTCCGTGGCCGGCCCCAGCAAGCGTGCGCGTGTGGAGGATGATCAAAGCGCTCAGGCCGAGACACTTTCTGGAGTACTTGATCTGTCCAGCCGCCAGTGGCGCAACTGGGGTCAATCGACCCGGCCGACGTCCGGGCAATCGGTGGAGATCGACGGGCTGCATTATCCGATCGTGTCGCAGATCGTTCGCTCCAATACGCCGGTTGTCTGCATCAAGCACCCACATTTCAACCCCGAGCGATTTGACGCATTCGAGCAGATGCTTGTAGACGAACCAGCGCTGCAGCCGCGTTGGGCCACCCGAAGCGCGGATAACCGCTGGGCAGTTGCGGACACTCGTCTGCCGTTCGAAAGATCACTGACGCGATCGGTCGCCGAGTCTTTCGAGTATTTGTCCGGGCAGTCCTCCAGAGCCGTGGCCAAAACCCTGTTCTACCAATCCCGCGGCGCTGAAGTGATTAATGGTGAAGGTTTGCAGGTTCTCGGTCAGACCCTGCGCCACTGGGAAAACCGAGCCATTCCGGCGCCCCGGCGCAGTCTCGCCGACCCGTTGATGCTGTTGCCAATACAGCCAACCCTGAATGATGGAACCTTCGGCGGAAAAATCGAATTGCCCTCGGCGTCTGCTGCGAACCTGCAACGAATCGATTTTGATTCGGCGAAATTCCCTGACCAATGGCGTGAATATTCCGCAACACCGCGCAATGCGAATCTGCAAAAGCTGTTCAAGAGCGTGCTGGAAAAAAGTGGATACACCGTTAGTCCACCGAATCACTCACTGCTGGAAAACGCTCTGGTCTTTTACCGACCGGGACTTAGCGTCCTGTTTGCCATGAAACTGCCGACGATATCCGCAGCCTTCATCCGTCGCTATACCAAACCGGGTTCCGAATTGAACAATTCGGCGGCGCTGATGCAACTCGATGACGCGGGACGCCAAAGGCTGAGCGCACTGCTGGCGCAGGACAACGTCATCTATCTGGTTGGCGGGATTGATCCACTGAATTCGCAAACCCCTTCCCTGTTCGTACTTCGAGAAGGCTGACGTCAATGAGCCCCAAACGCCCTATAAGACCCAAACCCTCTTCAACAGACAATACCCCTGCAGTGCGTGACACGGCACCGGACGTTGTGCCCGGAACACGCTTCAGCACAGGATTGCCCGCCATCGAGTCGGCATTCGGTCACCCGACCGGACAAGTGCCACGGCAGCCGGACTTGCCTGACTCGACCGTGGAAATCATCGACCTGCCGGCCGATACGCAAATCCGCCAGACGCCCCCCGACCGGCCTATTGGCAGCTATTTTCTGCCGCCGGTGCTGGTCAACCGCTTGCCACTTGCCGATGCGCAATCCGGGTTTCGCCTGGCGGGCCGTTACCTCTACGCAGACCTTGTCGATGGCGGAACCGTGTTGATCGGCAGCGACGCACAGAATCAATTTCGCGCCAGGTTATCGAATGAATTGCTGGCGTCCGGTCCGTTGCTTGAACGGGTTGAAGGCACCAATCACTGGCGCCCGGTTCGACCGACTGACCAGGCTGGCCACTCCGAACTGGTCGTAACTCGCCAACGTGTGCCGGATGATCCCCATGCTGCACTGCGTGACCCGTGGAAGGGCTGGGGAATTGACAGCCAACATGCTTCAGCGGATGACATCCGCGTCGATGGCATTCAGTACAAGGTCGTACCACGCGGTGCGGTGAATGATCCGATCGTCTACATCAAAAACCCGATGCACATGGTTTACGACTTCGATCTGCTGGATCAGACGCTGAGGACCAATCCGCTCGAACAACCGCGGGCTGCAATTCAGGTTCCGCCGACCTATCACTGGGTCGTCGACCCGACATTGCCGTTCCAGAGCCCCATGACCGAATACGTCGCCAGCTACTTTCCAGAGCTGTCGGCGGCATCGCTGGAGAATGTAGCGTTTCACCAGTTTGTGCTGGCGAACGGCTCCAGCATCGCCACTGGTTCAGGCTTGACCCTGCTGCGCCAGACGTTCAATGACTGGAAGGTCGGCAACAACCATCCGCGACCGCAACTGGCTGACCCGCTGTTGATGCTGCCGATCTTGCCGTCCACGGGTGGCGGCACCGTGCGGATCACTGAATTACCGAGTGCGTCGGCGAACGGTGCGCTGCAACGACTGGATTTCAATCCGCAGCTGTTCCGACAGGAATGGCAGTATGCGCAGGCAACCCAGACCGCCGTGGACCTGAAGCGTTTCATGGCAACGCTCCTGACCCGCAACGGCTACACCGTATTCGACCCGAGCATGTCCAATGCCTATCCGGCGTTGGTGTTTCAGCGAACCGGGCACGATTACGTGTATTTCCTCAGCCTGCATCGCATCCGCGGTCGAAAAATCAACCAGACGCTGAATGCCGACCCGAACAGTGCCAGCCTGCGCCTGCATATCCAGGTGGGCACACGGGCAGCACAGGTCGTGGTGGACGCGCACGCCGCCAACAGACTGATCTGGCTGCGGGGCGGCTCGCAGTTGCTGGCCTCTGCCCCGGACACAGTCTTTATCATTCGCGACGGCCACTCGAGGCTCTGATAACCGTCTCCAGCTGACCAGGCTCGCGCACACCGCGCGAGCTTTTTGACCGACGAAAAAAAGCCCGCAGTGTGGGCGGGCTAAAGACCAAAGAAGCTCTATGCGCAGTCGCTTCCCGGTGGGGGCAGCTGCTTGGGGGTCAGCTGCCCCGATACGTGGAATAGCTGTAAGGCGAAATCAGCAGCGGGACGTGGTAGTGCTCCTGTTCGGCAGAGATGCCGAAGCGCAGCACCACCACATCGAGGAATGCCGGTTCCGGCAGTTGCACGCCACGGGCGCGGTAGTAATCGCCGGCGTGGAACTGCACCTGATAGACCCCGGTGCGGTACGCGTCGCCTTGCAGCAACGGCGCATCGACCCGACCATCGCTGTTGGTGACCGCACTGGCGACCAATTCCAGTTGCGAACCTTCAACGCGGTACAGCTCGACCTTGATCGAGCTGCCCGGGCAACCGTGTGCAGCGTCCAAAACGTGTGTTGTCAAACGTCCCATTGATTCTGCGCGCCTGCCTGCGTGGAGCAGTCAGACTTCGCGCCTCCCGAAGTCAGTTGAAAAGGAGACCGCACCGTTTCGGAGCACGAAAAGCTGCGGCGAGCGACTGATTAAGACACTTTCCAAAAAAATTGTACACAATAAAAACGACATTTTTCCTTCCACCCCCGCCATCCACCGATTTTCCGGGGATCTGCCCACACACCATGCGTGCATTGAACCTTGTAGCCATTAGCTGACTGGTCAGGCAGGTTTCTTGCAGGTTAGCGTCAATAGCAGCAAAAGATGACAGCCGGTGAAAAATGCGAAAATTCAGACTTACAAAGTGCGAATAAAGTTGTATACAATCAGCCCATCACTGTGACGCCAGGTCGTCACCTACACCGACATTCAACACGTCGTCACGAATAAGAAGGAAGCATGCAGTGAGCGCTGACTACCCACGCGACCTGATCGGTTACGGCAGTAACCCTCCTCACCCACACTGGCCGGGCAATGCCCGGATCGCCCTGTCCTTCGTGCTCAACTATGAGGAAGGTGGCGAACGCAACATCCTGCATGGCGATAAAGAATCGGAAGCCTTCCTCTCGGAAATGGTCGCGGCCCAGCCTCTGCAAGGCGTGCGCAACATGAGCATGGAATCGCTTTACGAGTATGGCAGCCGTGCCGGCGTGTGGCGGATTCTCAAACTGTTCAAGGAATTCGACATTCCGCTGACCATCTTCGCCGTGGCCATGGCCGCGCAGCGTCATCCGGATGTGATCCGCGCCATGGTCGATGCCGGTCACGAGATCTGCAGCCACGGCTATCGCTGGATCGACTACCAGTACATGGACGAGGCCCAGGAACGCGAGCACATGCTCGAAGCGATCCGCATCCTCACCGAGCTCACCGGCGAACGCCCGCTCGGCTGGTACACCGGCCGCACCGGCCCGCACACGCGTAAGCTGGTGATGGAAGAAGGTGGGTTCCTTTACGACTGCGACACCTACGACGACGACCTGCCCTACTGGGAACCGAACAACCCGACCGGCAAGCCGCACCTGGTGATCCCGTACACGCTGGACACCAACGACATGCGCTTCACCCAGGTCCAGGGTTTCAACAAGGGCGACGATTTCTTCGAATACCTCAAAGACGCATTCGACGTGCTGTACGCCGAAGGTGCCGAAGCGCCGAAGATGCTGTCGATTGGTCTGCACTGCCGCTTGATCGGCCGTCCGGGACGCATCGCTTCGCTGAAACGCTTTATCGAATACGCCAAAAGTCATGAGCAGGTGTGGTTCAGCCGTCGCGTCGACATCGCACGTCACTGGCACGCAACCCACCCGTACCAAGAGGCCGCCCAATGAGCCGCTTTCAAACTCTGCAACCGTCGACCCTGAGCCGCGACGCCTTCGTCAGCGCCTTCGCCGACATCTACGAACATTCGCCATGGGTGGCCGAGAAGGCCTACGACCTGGGTCAGGACGCCTCGATCGACGAGATCGAAACCCTGCACCAGCGCATGAGCGACATCCTGTTGAGCGCCGATCACGCCAGCCAGTTGGCTTTGATCAACGCTCACCCGGACCTGGCCGGCAAAGCTGCCGTTCAGGGCCAGTTGACCGAAGCCAGCACCAATGAACAGGCTGGCGCCGGTATCCACCAATGCACGGCCGAAGAGTTTTCGCGCTTCACCGAGCTGAACGACGCCTACAAAGCCAAGTTCAAGTTTCCCTTCATCATGGCGGTAAAAGGCAGCAACCGGCATCAGATCCTCGCGGCGTTCGAAACGCGTATTCACAACCCGCAAGACACCGAGTTCAAGTGCGCGCTGGCGGAGATCAACAAGATTGCCCTGTTCCGATTACTGACTCTTTAGCGAGCCTGACCCGAGTGTCTTAGACGCGGAAAGCACCCAGGGTCTCGCAAGCATCCCAAGCCACTTATTTAAAGGCAGACAAGAAGAATGAAAGCTTACGCCGTACCTTTCGAGAAGTTCGTCAACCTGGCCGACGCCCGTCTGGGCACCAAAATCATCTCGGTCACCGATGACTGGTTCGCAGACGCCAATCGTCTGTTCCAACCGACCCCGGCCGTATGGAAGGAGGGCGTGTTCGATGACAACGGCAAGTGGATGGACGGCTGGGAGTCGCGCCGCAAGCGCTTCGAAGGCTACGACAGCGCAGTGATCCGCCTGGGCGTTCCGGGTTCGATCAAAGGCGTGGACATCGACACTTCATTCTTCACCGGCAACTATCCGCCGTCGGCCTCGCTGGAAGCGTGCTTCCTGGCCTCCGGTGAGCCGGACGCCAACACCCAGTGGACTGAAGTGCTGTCGGCCGTCGAGCTGCAGGGCAACAGCCACCACTACCACGAAATCAGCAACGACCAGGCGTTCAGCCACCTGCGCTTCAACATCTACCCGGACGGCGGCGTCGCCCGTCTGCGCGTGTACGGTGTGCCGCATCGTGACTGGTCGGCAGTCGGTGACAACGAGCAAGTCGATCTGGCAGCAGCCCTGAATGGTGGCCGCGCCCTCGCCTGCTCCGACGAACACTTCGGCCGCATGAGCAACATCCTCAATCCGGGTCGTGGCATCAACATGGGCGACGGCTGGGAAACCGCACGTCGTCGCACCCCGGGCAATGACTGGGTCATCGTCGCGCTCGGTCATCCGGGCGAGATCGAAAAAATCATCGTCGACACCCTGCACTTCAAGGGCAACTACCCGGATACCTGCTCGATCCAGGGCGCGTTCGTCAAGGGCGGCACCGACAGCCAGATCGAAACCCAGTCGCTGTTCTGGCGCGAGCTGTTGCCGGCGCAGAAACTGGAAATGCACGCCGAACACACCTTCGCCGAGCAGATCAAGGCACTGGGCCCGATCACCCACATCCGCCTCAACGTGTTCCCGGATGGTGGTGTAAGTCGCCTGCGCGTTTTGGGCAAGGTCGCTAAATAAGGTTGAACCCCTGTGGCGAGGGAGCTTGCTCCCGCTGGGTCGCGAAGCGGCCCCAAAAACTTGGGCCTGCTGCGCAGTCCAGCGGGAGCAAGCTCCCTCGCCACAAAAACAGAATCAACAACACAGAATCCGGATAAGAAGAACAGCATGCGCACATTGACGATTGAACCGCTGAGCAAAGAAGCCTTCGCCCCTTTCGGTGACGTGATCGAAACCGACGGCAGCGATCACTTCATGATCAACAACGGTTCGACCATGCGCTTCCACAAACTGGCGACGGTCGAAACCGCTAAGCCTGAGGACAACGCGATCATCAGCATTTTCCGCGCCGACGCGCAGGACATGCCGCTGACCGTTTGCATGCTGGAACGACATCCGCTGGGCAGCCAGGCTTTCATTCCGCTGCTCGGCAACCCCTTTCTGATCGTGGTCGCGCCAGTTGGCGATGCACCTGTATCAGGCTTGGTCCGCGCCTTCGTCACCAACGGCAGGCAGGGCATCAATTACCATCGCGGCGTTTGGCACCATCCGGTGCTGACGATCGAAAAGCGGGATGACTTCCTGGTGGTTGATCGCAGTGGCACAGGCAATAACTGCGATGAGCATTTTTTCAAAGAGGATGAGCGTTTGATCCTCGCCCCCCACCAATAAGAGAAGGTCTGATCACTCGACAACAGAGTGACAGGCGAGAGGTAAAGACTGTGGAAGCACATCTGTTTGAATGGCTGAACCTGAGCGTGCGCTGGGTGCACATGATTACTGGCGTGGCCTGGATCGGCGCGTCGTTCTATTTCGTCTGGCTGGAGAACAACCTCAACCGCGTCAACCCGAAAACCGGTCTGGCCGGTGATCTGTGGGCGATCCACGGTGGCGGTATCTACCACCTGGAAAAATACAAACTGGCCCCACCGACCATGCCGGACAACCTGCACTGGTTCAAATGGGAAGCCTATTTCACCTGGTTGTCGGGGATCGCGCTGCTGTGCGTGGTGTTCTACTCCAATCCGACGCTCTACCTGCTGGCTCCCGGCAGTTCTCTGAGCGGCCCTGAAGGCGTGGCCATCGGTATCGGCTCGCTGTTCATCGGCTGGTTCATCTACTCCTTCCTCTGTGACTCAGCTCTGGGCAAGCGCCCTGCTCTGCTGGGTTTCATTCTGTTCGTGCTGATCATTGGCGCCGCTTACGGCTTCAGCAAGGTGTTCAGCGGTCGGGGTGCGTACCTGCACGTCGGCGCGATCATCGGCACCATCATGGTCGGTAACGTGTTCCGCATCATCATGCCTGCGCAACGTGCGTTGGTAGCGGCGATTGCCGAGAACCGCACGCCGGATCCGGCCCTGCCGGCCAAAGGCTTGCTGCGTTCGCGGCACAACAACTACTTCACCCTGCCGGTGCTGTTCATCATGATCAGCAACCACTTCCCGAGCACTTATGGCAGCCAGTACAACTGGTTGATCCTGGCCGGGATCGCCGTGTTGGCGGTGTTGGTGCGTCACTACTTCAACACCCGCCACGACAGCCACAAGTTTGCCTGGACCCTGCCAGTGGCAGCGGTGGGCATGATCACTCTGGCCTACGTGACCGGTCCGACGCCGATGGCAACGGCTCCGGAAGTGGCCAAGGCGCCAGCGAAAATCGAATACCAGCCATTGCCGGAAACCGCAGTGGGCGGTGGCCTGAAACCGGCTGTAGCGGCGCAACCTGCTGCTGCAGCGCCGGCCGCTGCACCGGCACAAGCGTCGAACGCCGGCCCGGGGTTCGACAAGGTGCACACGGTGATTCAGGAACGCTGCACGGTCTGCCATTCGGCCAAACCGACCAGCCCGTTGTTCAGCGCTGCGCCAGCCGGCGTGATGCTCGACACCCCTGACCAGATCCGCCAGAACGCCGCGCGGATTCAGGCACAAGCTGTCACCACGCAGATCATGCCACTGGGCAACATCACACAGATGACCCAGCAGGAACGTGAGCTGATCGGTGCGTGGATTGTGCAGGGAGCCCAGACCAACTAAGCAACACGAAAGCCTGTGTAAAAGCAGGCTTTTGTGGCGAGGGAGCTTGCTCCCGCTGGGTTGCGAAGCGGCCCCGCTCTTTGCCTGAAGAGCAAGGACTGCTGCGCAGTCCAGCGGGAGCAAGCTCCCTCGCCACAAAACCCGATGCAAAGAAACAGCTGTGAGCCACCCGGCAGCTGTTCAATCACAAGAATAAAAAGATCCGAGGTGTTGCATGTCCGAGCTGTCCAAAGCGCGCATCCCCGACGCACCCGCCATTCAGCGATTGCCCCTTTTGCAACTGATCCTGGTCGGTTTGCAACATGTTCTGCTGATGTACGGCGGTGCCATCGCGGTGCCGTTGATCATCGGACAGGCCGCTGGCCTGAGTCGTGAAGAAATCGCCTTCCTGATCAACGCCGACCTGCTGGTCGCCGGCATCGCCACCATCGTGCAATCGATGGGCATCGGTCCGATGGGGATTCGCATGCCGGTGATGATGGGCGCCAGTTTTGCTGCGGTCGGCAGCATGGTCGCCATGGCCGGCATGCCGGGTATCGGTCTGCAAGGGATCTTCGGGGCGACCATCGCCGCCGGGTTCTTCGGCATGATCATCGCGCCGTTCATGTCCAGGGTTGTGCGTTTCTTCCCGCCGCTGGTGACTGGCACGGTTATCACCTCGATCGGTTTGTCGCTGTTCCCCGTTGCCGTGAACTGGGCCGGTGGCGGTGCCGCCGCTGCAGAGTTCGGCTCACCGATTTATCTGGCCATCGCCACCCTGGTGTTGGGCACTATCCTGCTGGTTCACCGCTTCATGCGTGGCTTCTGGGTCAACATTTCGGTGTTGATCGGCATGTGCTTCGGCTACGTATTGTGCGGCGCGATCGGCATGGTTGATCTGAGCGGCATGGCCAACGCGCCGTGGGTGCAGTTCGTCACGCCGCTGCATTTCGGCATGCCGAAATTCGAACTCGCGCCAATCCTGTCGATGTGTCTGGTGGTGGTGATCATCTTCGTCGAGTCGACCGGGATGTTTCTGGCGCTGGGCAAGATCACCGGTCAGGAAGTCTGCCCACGCATGTTGCGGCGCGGCTTGCTGTGCGATGCCGGCGCTTCGTTCGTCGCCGGGTTCTTCAACACCTTCACTCACTCGTCTTTCGCGCAGAACATCGGCCTGGTGCAGATGACCGGCGTGCGTTGCCGTTCGGTGACCATCGTTGCCGGCGGTTTGTTGATCGTCTTGAGTCTGCTGCCGAAAGCCGCGTTTCTGGTGGCGTCGATTCCGCCGGCAGTACTGGGCGGCGCAGCGATTGCGATGTTCGGCATGGTCGCCGCGACCGGGATCAAGATTCTGCAAGAAGCCGACATCGGCGACCGCCGCAACCAACTGCTGGTGGCCGTGAGCATCGGCATGGGCCTGATCCCGGTGGTACGTCCGGAATTCTTCGCCCATCTGCCATTGTGGATGAGCCCGATCACCCACAGTGGCATCGCCATGGCCACCCTCAGCGCGCTGACGCTGAACCTGCTGTTCAACATCCTCGGCGGCGCCGAACGCGCGGCCATCAACGACTGTCACGCCCACCCGCATTGATCCGAGTATTCACCCAAGGGGCCTGCCACGGCTGGCCCCCTCTCCACAGCTGTGCCTCAAAAATAAAAACAAGAGGGAGCAACAGATGATTCGCACGCAATCGAGTTTGCTATTGAGCGGCGGTTTGCTCGCCGCAACCCAGGCCATGGCCGGCGATTTATTGCTCTGGCAGACCAACAGCCTCAGCTATTTGTACGGCAAGAACTTCGCGATCAACCCGTCGATTCAGCAGACGGTGACGTTCGAACACGCCGACAAATGGAAGTACGGCGACAACTTTCTGTTCGTCGACAAGATCTTCTACAACGGCCAGGAGGACCGCAACAAAGGCCCGCACACCTTCTACGGCGAATTCACCCCGCGTTTCTCGTTCGGCAAGATTTTCGATAAGAAACTCGAATTCGGCCCGATCAAAGACGTGCTGCTGGCGATGACGTACGAATATGGCGAAGGCGAAAGCGAGGCCTACTTGATTGGCCCGGGTTTCGACTTGAACGTGCCGGGCTTCAACTACGTCACTCTGAACATCTTCCGCCGCCAGACCGAAGGCCCGCGTCCCGGTGACGGTGTCTGGCAAATCTCGCCCGCCTGGTCTTACAGCATTCCCGTGGGCAACTCCGACCTGTTGATCGACGGTTACCTGGATTGGGTGGTGGATAACGACCAGAACTCACGCGGCACTTATCACGCCAACCTGCACATCAATCCGCAGATCAAGTATGACCTGGGCAAAGCGCTCGGCTGGGGTCAGAAACAGGTGTATGTCGGCACTGAATACAGCTATTGGAAAAACAAATACGGCATCGAAAGCAGCCCCAACCTCGACACCAATCAGAACACCGCCAGCCTGCTGGTAAAGGTGCACTTCTAACATGACCCGCAACCGTGCCCCACACCTGTCATCGGTGCTCTGTTGCGGGGCACTTGAGACCTGGTCAAGGAGTCAGTATTCTCCGCCGCCATCCGAATTCGGTCTAAAAAAAAGCCCGGATTTAATTCCTGACCGAAAAGCCAACTTATCCAGGCTTGGGTCAGTAACAAGGCCTACCCGAATCACGCACAATCGACGGTTTTCGAGCCGCCGATGGGCGTTTTTTTGTTTTTCGAAAAGCCTTGGCGCAGCTCTTGCTAACAGCAAAGAAGCTGACCGGTTGGATGATTTTTGCAGCAACGAAAAAAGGCGCCACACCAGAGCGCCGATCTAAAAAAAATAAACGTGGAACACCTACTTTGGGAGCAACCGAATGAAACGTATGTGCACCAGCCTGATGTTGGCGGGATCGATGCTGGCCGGGGGTCAGGCCATGGCCGAGGGCCTGCTGCAATGGCAGAACAACAGCCTGACCTACCTCTATGGCAAGGACTTTCAAGTCAACCCGCGCATTCAGCAAACCGTGACCTTCGAGCACGCCGATGGCTGGAAGTATGGGGATAACTTCTTCTTCCTCGACAAGATCTTCTACAACGGTGGCAAGGACTTCAGCAACGGCCCGAACACTTACTACGGCGAGTTCAGCCCGCGCATCTCGCTGGGCAAGGTGCTCGATCAGAAGATCGAATTCGGTCCGATCAAAGACGTCCTGCTGGCGATGACTTACGAGTTCGGCGAAGGCGACACCGAGTCCTATCTGATCGGTCCGGGCTTCGACCTGGCGATTCCTGGTTTCGACTACTTCCAGCTGAACTTCTACCAGCGTCACACCGAAGGCCCGCGCGCCGGTGACAACGTCTGGCAGATCACTCCGGCCTGGTCTTACACCATCCCGGTGGGCAATTCGAACATCCTGATCGACGGGTTCATGGACTGGGTCGTCGACAACGATTCCAACTCCAAGGGTGACTACCACGCCAACCTGCACTTCAACCCGCAGGTCAAATACGACTTGGGCAAGGCGCTGAGTTTCGGCGAGAAGCAGTTGTATGTCGGTGTTGAATACGACTACTGGAAAGACAAGTACGGGATCGACGACACCGGCGCGTTCAAGACCAATCAGAGCACCACAAGCTTCCTGGTGAAGTTCCACTTCTGATTGTAAAAAGCATCGCTAGCAGGCTAGCTCCCACATTGAGTTTGTGAACAACACAAAACCCTGTGGGAGCTGGCTTGCCAGCGATTGTCGCACCGCAAATTTCAAGCCTGCCTAATCCCCAAAAACCGGCACAGTGCTTCGCGCTTGGCCAACGCATCGCGTCGCCCCAGATCAATCAATTCGCTGCAATACCCCGCCTCGAACAACAGATAACTCAATACCCCTGCCCCACTGGTCTTGGTCGCCCCCGGCCCGCGCAAAAACAAGCGCAGCGCCGCCGGTAATTCCTGGCGATGGCGTGCGGCGATTTCATCAATCGGCTGACTCGGCGAAATCACCAGCACTTCCACCGGCGCCACACCCAGCGCGCGGGTCGGAGTGCCGTCAGGCATCAGATGGCTGAACTGATTCAGACGCTGCAGCAGCTCGATATCGCTCTCCAGGCTGTCGATGAACGTGCTGTTGAGCATGTGCCCGCCAATCTGTGCCAGCGTCGGTTGCTGACCGGTGTAGTTGCGTTGCACCGGCTGCGGATCGACACCGCGCGGGTTGCCGCTGACGCCCACCACCAACACCCGAGTCGCGCCCAGATGCAGCGCCGGACTGATCGGCGCCGACTGCCGCACTGCACCGTCACCGAAATATTCCTCGCCTATCTTCACCGGCGCAAACAACAGCGGAATCGCCGAACTCGCCAGCAAGTGCTCAACCGACAACTGCGTCGGCACGCCAATCCGTCGATGACGCAGCCACGCATCAATCGTCCCGCCGCCCTGATAAAACGTCACGGCCTGACCCGACTCGTAGCCGAACGCGGTCACTGCTACCGCGCGCAATTGCTTTTGCGCGATCGATTCGGCAATGCCGGGCATGTGCAGTTTGTCGTGGAGCAGATCGCGCAGCGGCGAGCTGTTGAGCAGCGCCACCGGCAACTGCCGGCCAATGCCGAGCAGGCTGTGGCTGACAAAGCGACTGGCCTGACGGATCACGCCGGGCCAGTCGCTGCGCAGCACGCGATGGCTGCGAAAGCCTTGCCAGAACAAGGTCAGGCGTTCGATGGCGGCGCGAAAATCCGTGGCGCCGCTGGCCAGACTCACCGCGTTGATCGCCCCGGCCGAGGTGCCCACAATCACCGGAAAGGGATTGTCCGCGCCCAGCGGCAACAACTCGGCAATCGCCGCCAACACCCCCACCTGATACGCCGCCCGAGCCCCGCCGCCGGAAAGAATCAAACCTGTGACCGGTTCAGTCGGGCTCATCGCAACGCTCCATGGTGCTTATAGGAAATGTTCAATCAACGGCGTTTGGCGTACAGCTTCGGCTCGCCCGGTGGACGGCTCTTGAAGCGGCGATGTGCCCACAGGTATTGCTCGGGGCAATCACGCAGCACGCCTTCGACCCATTGGTTGATGCGCAGGCAATCAGCCTCTTCGCTCTCGCCGGGGAAACCTTCCAGTGGCGGATGGATCACCAGACGGTAACCGCTGCCATCGGCCAGACGCTCCTGGGTGAACGGCACCACCAGCGCTTTGCCCAGCCGCGCAAATTTACTCGTGGCGGTGACGGTCGCCGCTTGAATGCCGAACAGCGGGACGAAGATGCTTTGCTTGGCGCCGTAGTCCTGATCCGGTGCGTACCAGATCGCCCGGCCGCTGCGCAGCAACTTGAGCATGCCGCGCACGTCGTCGCGCTCCACCGCCAGCGAATCCAGATTGTGCCGCTCGCGGCCCTGGCGCTGGACGAAGTCGAACAACGGGTTTTTGTGTTCGCGGTACATGCCGTCGATGGTGTGCTGCTGACCGAGCAGCGCCGCGCCGATTTCCAGCGTGGTGAAATGCACCGCCATCAGAATCACGCCCTTGCCTTCGCGCTGAGCGTTTTGCAGATGCTCCAGCCCTTCGACATGCGCCAGTTTGGCCAGACGCTCACGCGACCACCACCAGCTCATGGCCATTTCGAAGAACGCGATACCGGTGGACGCGAAATTCTCCTTGAGCAGACGTTTACGCTCGGCGGCGGATTTTTCCGGGAAGCACAATTCGAGATTGCGCTTGGCGATGCGCCGTCGGTCGCCGGCAAAGCGATACATCAACGCGCCCAAGGCACGACCGATCGTCAGTAATGCCGGATACGGCAACTGCACGATCAGCCACAACAGCCCAAGGCCGCACCAGAGCGGCCAGAAGCGTGGAGCAAGAAATGCTGTTCGAAAACGCGGGCGATCCATTAAAGCTTCCGTAAATGCAGTGGCCGCGCATTCTACATCGTTCGACCCGGCTTGCGGCTGGCCGGCGTTCTCGTTATAAGTCTCGGCACTTTCCGTGACAAGCCGTTGTATGCCGACATGAGCCAAACCGCACCGCCAGACCAAGTTTCCGTCTTTCAGTTGAAGGGCAGCATGCTCGCCATTACGGTGCTGGAGCTGACCCGCAACGACCTCGACAGCCTCGATCGGCAATTGGCCGCCAAAGTCGCGCAAGCGCCGAACTTCTTCAGCAATGCGCCGCTGGTGCTGGCCCTCGACAAACTGCCGCCGGGTGAAGGCGCGGTCGATCTGCCGGGCCTGATGCGCGTATGCCGCCAGCACGGCCTGCGCACGCTGGCAATCCGCGCCAGCCGCATCGAAGACATCGCCGCCGCCATCGCCATCGACATCCCGGTGCTGCCGCCATCCGGCGCTCGTGAGCGACCGCTGGAAACGCCTGAGCCGGAGGTGAAGAAAAAGCCGGAAAAACCGCCCGAGCCGACGATCAAAGCGACCCGCGTCATCACCACGCCAGTACGTGGTGGCCAACAGATATATGCCCAGGGTGGCGATTTGGTGGTGGTGTCTTCGGTCAGCCCGGGGGCGGAACTTCTTGCCGATGGCAACATCCATGTATACGGCCCGATGCGCGGTCGCGCACTGGCCGGGGTCAAGGGTGACACCAAGGCACGGATTTTCTGTCAGCAATTGAGCGCTGAACTGATCTCCATCGCCGGCCATTACAAGGTCTCCGAAGACCTGCGTCGTGATCCGATGTGGGGTTCGGCCGTACAGGTCAGCCTGTCGGGCGACGTGTTGAACATCATTCGGCTTTAACGGATACTGCCGCATTTTCCAAGCATCTCTAAAACGTAGCGAAAACGGCTCAAACGAAGTAGGAAAAAGGCCTAAAGCCAAATTCCAGCCAAGGCTGTCCGACTGCAGTAGTTTTCAAGAGATGTTTTTCAAGGGCTAGAAAGTCCTTCTTCCTTAGGGGTGAAACACCTTGGCCAAGATTCTCGTGGTTACATCCGGCAAGGGTGGTGTGGGTAAGACCACCACCAGCGCCGCTATCGGTACCGGCCTCGCTCTGCGCGGTCACAAAACAGTTATCGTCGACTTCGACGTGGGCCTGCGTAACCTCGACCTGATCATGGGTTGCGAGCGTCGCGTGGTGTATGACTTCGTCAACGTGGTCAACGGCGAAGCCAACCTGCAACAGGCGCTGATCAAAGACAAGCGCCTGGAAAACCTCTATGTGCTGGCCGCCAGTCAGACCCGCGACAAAGACGCGCTGACTCAGGAAGGCGTGGAAAAAGTCCTGATGGAGCTCAAGGAACAATTCGAGTTCGTGGTCTGCGACTCCCCGGCGGGCATCGAGAAAGGCGCTCACCTGGCCATGTACTTCGCTGATGAAGCGATCGTCGTGACCAACCCGGAAGTGTCCTCGGTACGCGATTCGGACCGCATGCTCGGCCTGCTGGCGAGCAAATCGCGCCGCGCCGAAAAAGGCGAAGACCCGATCAAGGAACACCTGCTGCTGACCCGCTACAACCCGCAGCGTGTAAGCGACGGCGAAATGCTTGGGGTCGAAGACGTCAAAGAGATTCTAGCGGTGACCCTGCTGGGCGTCATCCCGGAATCCCAGGCAGTCCTCAAGGCTTCCAACTCCGGCGTGCCGGTGATTCTCGATGACCAGAGCGACGCCGGTCAGGCGTACAGCGATGCGGTTGATCGCCTGCTGGGCAAAACCGTTGAGCATCGTTTCCTCGACGTCACTAAGAAGGGCTTCTTCGAGCGCCTGTTTGGAGGTCGGTAATGAACATTTTTGACTTCTTTCGTGCTAACAAGAAGCCAAGTACCGCATCGGTAGCGAAAGAGCGTCTGCAGATCATCGTGGCGCACGAACGCGGCCAGCGCAGTACCCCGGATTACCTGCCAGCCTTGCAGAAGGAACTGGTGGAAGTCATTCGCAAGTACGTCAATATCGGGTCCGATGACGTGCACGTTGCTCTGGAAAACCAGGGCAGCTGCTCGATTCTGGAACTCAATATCACCCTGCCAGATCGCTGAGTCGATCGAGCAGGAACGACGGCGGCTCAGAGCCATTCCCTCAACGGAATGGCCCTGAGCCGCCGTTGGCATTTGTTACGAGGCTGTTTTAATGCCGTTGTCCAACGTCCACATCATTTATCAGGACGCCGCCGTATTGGTGGTGAACAAACCGACCCTGTTGCTCTCCGTGCCCGGCCGGGCCGATGACAACAAGGACTGCCTGATCACCCGCCTGCAAGAAAACGGCTACCCGGAAGCACGCATCGTGCATCGTCTGGACTGGGAAACTTCCGGCATCATTCTGCTGGCGCGCGACCCTGACACCCATCGCGAATTGTCGCGCCAGTTTCACGACCGTGAAACCGAAAAGGCCTACACCGCTCTGGCGTGGGGCCAGCCGGAACTCGACAGCGGCAGCATCGACTTGCCACTGCGCTACGATCCTCCGACCAAACCCCGGCATGTGGTCGATCACGAATTCGGCAAAAATGCCCTGACTTTCTGGCGTGTGCTGGAACGTTGCGGTGACTGGTGCCGCGTCGAGCTGACGCCGATCACCGGGCGCTCGCACCAATTGCGCGTACACATGCTGTCGATTGGTCATCCGCTGCTGGGTGACGGTCTCTACGCCCACGAACAAGCCCTCGCAGCCTGGCCGCGCCTGTGCCTACACGCGAGCATGCTCAGCTTTACTCACCCGCAAAGCGGTGAACGCCTGCGCTTCGAGTGCCCGGCGCCGTTCTGACTCTGCACAATGTCCCAAGCTCCGGCCGATGCGTTAAACTCCCGCCCATCGCTGTCTGGAGCTTCTTATGCGCGAAGAGTTGAACCAAGGCCTGATCGACTTCCTCAAGGCCTCCCCTACCCCGTTCCACGCCACCGCCAGCCTTGTGCAACGTCTGGAGGCCGCCGGTTACATGCGCCTCAACGAGCGCGAGCCATGGAACACCGAGGCCAACGGCCGCTATTACGTCACCCGCAATGACTCCTCGATTGTCGCGATAAAAATGGGCCGCAACTCGCCGCTGCATGACGGCATCCGCCTGGTCGGCGCGCATACCGACAGCCCATGCCTGCGCGTCAAGCCGCAACCGGAACTGCAACGTCAGGGCTTCTGGCAGCTAGGCGTGGAAGTCTACGGCGGCGCACTGCTCGCCCCATGGTTCGACCGCGACCTGTCGCTGGCCGGCCGCGTGACCTTCCGGCGCGACGGTAAGGTCGAAAGTCAGCTGATCGATTTCAAGGCACCGATTGCGATCATTCCCAACTTGGCCATTCACCTCAATCGTGAAGCCAACATGGGCTGGGCGATCAACGCGCAGACCGAACTGCCGCCGATCCTCGCGCAATTTGCCGGTGACGAGCGCGTGGATTTCCGCGCGGTACTCACCGATCAACTGGCGCGCGAACACGGCCTGAATGCCGACGTGGTGCTGGATTACGAGCTGAGTTTCTACGACACGCAAAGCGCTGCGGTCATCGGCCTGAACGGCGATTTCATAGCCGGCGCGCGCCTCGATAATTTGCTGTCGTGCTACGCCGGCCTGCAAGCCTTGCTCACCGCCGACACCGAAGAAACCTGCGTGCTGGTCGCCAATGACCACGAAGAAGTCGGCTCCTGCTCGGCGTGCGGCGCCGATGGCCCGATGCTCGAACAGACCCTGCGCCGTCTGCTGCCGGAAGGTGACGAGTTCGTCCGCACCATTCAGAAATCGCTGCTGGTCTCGGCCGACAACGCCCACGGCGTGCATCCGAACTACGCGGAAAAGCACGACGCCAACCATGGCCCGAAACTCAACGCCGGCCCGGTGATCAAGGTCAACAGCAACCAGCGCTACGCCACCAACAGCGAAACCGCCGGTTTCTTCCGCCATCTGTGCATGGCCGAAGAAGTACCGGTGCAAAGCTTCGTGGTGCGCAGCGACATGGGCTGCGGCTCGACCATCGGCCCGATCACCGCCAGTCACCTGGGCGTGCGCACCGTGGATATCGGCCTGCCGACCTTCGCCATGCACTCGATCCGCGAACTGTGCGGCAGCCATGACCTGGCACATCTGATCAAAGTGCTGAGTGCGTTCTACGCTTGCCGCGAGTTGCCGTAGTAATTGCTGTCAACTTTGTGGCGAGGGAGCTTGCTCCCGCTGGGCAGCGAAGCAGCCCCAAAATCTGCCAACGCGGTTTCTCAATCGAACCGCGATTGCCTGGTTTGCGATTGCTGCGCAATCGAGCGGGAGCAAGCTCCCTCGCCACGAGATCGGGTCGTGCTGTGATACACATCAGCACCGCACTCTGAAATTCCACCTAGACTTAAATCATCCCTTTCGACAAGGCTGTCGCCAATGATCTCGATGTCTTCCTTCCACGCCATGCTGATTCCGATCCTCTGCGGAATGATTCTGCTGGCGGTCGGTTTCAACTTCCGCGACAAAAACGCCGGCGTGTTCGCCATGTGGATCGGCATGCTGTTGATCCTCGCCACCGTGGTCTACAAGATCCTCGCCAAACTGAACGAATAACCCGCCGCGGCTCGCAATGACCCGGACAGCCTCGTACACTCGCCCGATCCGCCCCTTGCGAGGTTGACCGCCTAGTGTTCGCTCGTCTGTTTGCTCTGCCCTCTGTATTTCTTATCTGCCTGATGACGCTGCTGCCGTTGGCGCCCGCCCACGCGGTCGGCCTGCCGGGAATTCTCGGCAGCTCCAGCAAGGCGCAACCGGAAGCGCAGGTGCCACTCGGCCAGTCACTCGATGAAGTGATCAAGTCGCTGGAAAATGACCAGCAACGCGCCAAGCTGCTCACCGATCTGAAAAAACTCCGTGACACGACCAAGAAAGCCCAGGCCACCCCGAAAGAAGGCGTACTGGGCCTGATCGGCGGCACCCTCGCCAGTTTCGAAAAGCAGTTTTCCGGCGCCGACAGCCCGCTCAATCGCTGGTCAGCCGAGTTCGATCTGGCGAAAGCCGAATTCAAAGGCTTGATGCTGCCGGCCAGCGAATGGCTGCCGATCATCTTCGCCTTCGCGGTGATTCTCGCAGTCTGGAGCCTGCTCGCCGCCGCGCTGATCTGGCTCGGGCACCGCGTACGCATGCGCTTCGGCCTGACCGAAGAACTGCCGCAACACCCCAAAGCCCTCGATATGCTGCGCTTCGCCCTGCGCAAACTCGGGCCGTGGCTGATCGCGCTGGTCATCACCGTGTACATGAGCTACGCGCTGCCTTCGTCCTTGGGCAAAAGCCTGGCGATGGTGCTGGCGTATGCCTTGGTGGTCGGCACTTGCTTCTCGGCAATCTGCGTGATCGCCTTCTCCGTCCTCGACGGCCCGCACCGGCACAAGGCGCTGTACATCCTGCGCCACCAGGCGTTCCGTCCGTTATGGCTGATCGGCAGCTTCGCCGCCTTCGGTGAAGCCCTCAGCGACCCGCGCCTGGTAGAAGGCCTCGGCGTGCACCTGGCGCACACCGCCGCGACCATCGCCAATGTCCTCGCGGCACTCTCGACCGGGCTGTTCATCCTGCGCTTCCGCCGCCCGATCGCGCACCTGATCCGCAACCAGCCACTGTCACGGCGCCTGACGCGCCGCGCCCTCAGCGACACCATCGATATCCTCGGCACCTTCTGGTACATCCCGGCACTGGTGCTGGTCGGCATCTCACTGTTTGCGACCTTCGTCTCCGCCGGCGACACCAGCACCGCCCTGCGCCAATCGCTGATCTGCACGGTTTTGCTGGTGCTGTGCATGGTGATCAACGGCCTCGTGCGCCGCCATTCACTCAAACCGCAACGCGGCGTCAAACGCCACGCGCTGTACTCTGAACGCCTGAAAAGCTTCTTCTACACCCTCGCGCATCTGCTGGTGTGGCTGGCGTTCATCGAACTCGGCCTGCGCGTCTGGGGCATGTCGCTGATCGGCTTCACCGAGGGCGAAGGGCATGACGTCAGCGTCAAACTGTTCGGCCTGATCGGCACACTGATCTTCGCGTGGCTGATCTGGATCCTCAGCGACACCGCCGTACACCACGCCCTAACCCGCTCACGCAAAGGCCTGGCCAACGCTCGCGCACAAACGATGATGCCGCTGATCCGCAACGTCCTGTTCGTGGCGATCTTCATCATCGCGCTGATCGTCGCCCTGGCAAACATGGGCATGAACGTCACCCCACTGCTGGCCGGTGCCGGCGTCATCGGCCTGGCCATCGGCTTCGGCGCCCAGTCACTGGTCGCCGACCTGATCACCGGCCTGTTCATCATCATCGAAGACTCCCTGGCCATCGACGACTACGTCGACGTCGGCGGCCACCTCGGCACCGTCGAAGGCCTGACCATCCGCACCGTCCGCCTGCGCGACATCGACGGCATCGTCCACACCATCCCGTTCAGCGAAATCAAAAGCATCAAAAACTACTCACGCGAATTCGGCTACGCCATCTTCCGCGTCGCCGTGCCCTACAACATGGAAATCGACGACGCGATCAAACTGATGCGCGACGTCGGCCAGAAGATGCGCACCGATCCACTGCAACGGCGCAACATCTGGTCACCACTGGAGATACAGGGTGTGGAAAGTTTCGAATCCGGCAGCGCGATTTTGCGGGCACGGTTCAAGACCGCGCCGATCAAACAGTGGGAAGTATCGCGGGCGTTTAATTTGTCGTTGAAAAGGCATCTGGATGAGGCAGGCCTGGATCTGGCCACACCAAGAATGAGCATCCAAGTCATCACTGCCGGCGGCACCCAAACCAAAGAGTAAAACCACCGCCGCCCCGCTCCGCCCCTAACCACTCAACAGGATGAGCGTTAGCTCGGCTGCAGCTCTTGATCTCAAGCGCCCATCGGCAGGCTGAGTGGAGGGATGCATCCGGGGGTGGGCGCGCAGCGCCGTTCGACGCAGTCGAACACATCGAGAGGAGGTGCAGCGCAGCAAACCGGAGGCGATGCCCCCGGATGCATCCCGGAAGGAAGGAACCCCGAGCCCCAGCGAGCGGGCCGAACGCCAGGGTAAAGCCTTTTTGGGTACTTTTTCGGCGTCTGGAAAAAGTGCCTCGCCGTAAGGGCGAAACCATAAACAGCCATCACCGCAGCAACGGATATTCACCCAAACCAATCAAACAACATCAACCCCAACATGAATCGCATCATGCCGCCAAAACTCCAAATCACAGTCAATAAGCCGCTCATGCTGATCATAATTAACCCGAGCAATCCGCAACCCCGGACTCCCCACCGAAACCCGTAAAGCCGCCGCCGCATCCACCGACAACGCCGTCGGCACAATCTCGAAACGCACCCGCCCATAGTGCAAATCGTAATGCCGCGCATACAACTCGGTAATCGACTGATTCAAATCAAACTGCAGAATCCCCGGAAAAAACTGCGGATTCAAATAATGCTCCACATACAACACCAGCCGCCCATCAATCCGCCGCGACCGGCAAATCTGAATCACGCTCGACAACGCCGGCAACTGCAACCAAGCACACACCGCCGCCGATGCCGGTAGCAGCCGTGCCGAAATCACCTCAGTCGAAGGCACCCGCCCCTGCGCACTGACCATCGCGTGAAAGTGACTGCGCTGCATCAAGTTGTAAGCCAGACGCGGTGGCGACACAAACCAGCCCCGGCGCTCCTCGCGATAAATCTGACCCTGCGCCTCAAGCTGCAACAACGCCTCGCGCACAGTAATCCGCGTCGTGCCGAACAACTCGCTGAGCTTGCGCTCGGCCGGCAACTTGCTGCCCGCCGCCAACAGACCGTGGTCCAGTTGCTCCTGGAGAATCTGGCCAATGGCTGTCACCGCTTTGGTTGCCTCATCGCGCATCAACGTTACCTATCTGGACTAGACCAGCACTGTTTCGGGGCAAAACAGACCGGCCGTCAAGCCGTTCGGATTGTGTTGCAAGCCTAGGCAGTGCAGATGACCGAGAGATGACAAAACCACCCAACGGTCGTCCTCATGACTTGCAATACATCGGCCAAGTCCCTTGCCCGCTGGGGCTTCGAGCATGGTCTACGCTTACCGGGCACCCGCCAATTGCGGGCAAATAACAGACTCGCCTGACGATGACCGACATCAAATTGTCATCCAGCCACCTTAGATTGGCTCAGGTATTGCTGACCTAGACCAACAACCGCAATCGCAGCGTTGAACACGACCCAAGGAGCTTCGGAATGAAACAGCTTTTCCTGGCATCACTGTTAGGCTCGACCATCGCAATGTGCACCGCCGCCATGGCGGCCGACACCGATCTCAAGACCCTCGAAGCCGCTGCGAAAGCGGAAGGCGCCGTCAACAGCGTCGGCATGCCCGATGACTGGGCCAACTGGAAAGGCACCTGGGAAGACCTGGCCAAAAAGTACGGTCTGAAACACATCGACACCGACATGAGCTCGGCCCAGGAAATCGCCAAGTTCGCCGCAGAAAAAGACAACGCCTCCGCCGACATCGGCGACGTTGGCGCAGCCTTCGGCCCGATTGCGGTCAAGCAAGGCGTAGTGCAACCGTACAAGCCAAGCACCTGGGAGCAGATTCCAGCCTGGGCCAAGGACACCGACGGCAACTGGGCACTGGCCTACACCGGCACCATCGCATTCATCGTCAACAAGAAGCTGCTGCACGGTTCCGAAGTACCGACCAAATGGGCTGACCTCAAGGGCGGCAAATACAAAGTCTCGATCGGTGACGTGAGCACCGCCGCGCAAGCTGCCAACGGCGTTCTGGCCGCAGCATTGGCCAACGGTGGCGACGAGAAAAACATCCAGCCGGCCTTGCTGCTGTTCGCAGATATCGCCAAACAAGGTCGTCTGTCGATGGCTAACCCGACCATCGCCACCATGGAAAAAGGCGAGATCGAAGTCGGCGTGGTCTGGGATTTCAACGGTCTGAGCTACAAGGCCAAGATGGCCAATCCGGATGATTACGTAGTGCTGATTCCGTCCGATGGTTCGGTGATTTCCGGCTACACCACCATCATCAACAAATACGCGAAGAACCCTAACGCCGCCAAGCTGACCCGCGAATACATCTTCAGCGACGCCGGCCAGACCAACCTCGCTCGCGGCAACGCGCGTCCGATCCGCGCGGAGCATCTGCAACTGCCGGAAGACGTGAAAGCCAAGCTGCTGCCGAACGAGCAGTACAAAAAGGTCACGCCGATCAAAGACGCCGATGCGTGGGAAAAAACTTCCAAGGCCCTGCCGCAGAAGTGGAACGAAGAAGTCATCGTAGAGATGAAGTAATCCTGTAGATCCACATTGGGTCTGACACAAAACCCTGTGGGAGCGGGCTTGCCCGCGATGGCGATTTCACATTCAACACATGCGTTGAATGGCGTACCGCCTTCGCTGGCAAGCCAGCTCCCACAGGGTCCGTGTCGATTTCGAGTTTTCCGGTTTATTGTTTCGCGGAGTTTTCGCCCCTATGAAGCACAACGTCATCCTGGTCGTGCTCGATGGCCTCAACTACGAGGTCGCGCGTCACGCCATGGGGCATCTGCAGGCTTACGTCGGTGCAGGTCGCGCAGCGCTCTACCAACTGGAGTGCGAACTGCCGGCGCTGTCCCGACCGCTTTACGAATGTATCCTCACCGGCGTGCCGCCCATCGACAGCGGCATCGTCCACAACAATGTCTCGCGCCTGTCCAACCAGCGCAGCATCTATCACTACGCCACGGATGCCGGACTGAAAACCGCCGCTGCTGCCTATCACTGGGTCAGCGAGCTGTACAACCGTTCGCCGTTCGTGGTCGCTCGGGATCGTCATACCGATGACCCGTCACTGCCGATTCAACACGGTCATTTCTACTGGAACGATCACTACCCGGATTCGCACCTGTTCGCCGATGCGGAAAGTCTGCGTCTGCGCCATGCGCCAAATTTCCTGCTGATCCATCCGATGAACATTGACGACGCCGGGCACAAGCACGGCCTCGATTCTTCGCAGTACCGCAACAGTGCGCGCAGCGCCGACATCATCCTTGCGGACTACCTGCAAAGCTGGCTCGACATCGGTTATCAGGTGCTAGTGACCGCCGACCACGGCATGAACAACGACCGCTCGCACAACGGCCTGCTGCCGGAAGAGCGTCAGGTGCCGCTGTTCGTATTCGGCGATGCCTTCAGCCTCAATCCGGATGCAGCTCCGAAGCAGACCGAAATCTGCGGCACGATCTGCGAACTGCTCGGCGTACCCCATGACAAACCTGTGTGCCGGGAGCTGCTGAAGTGAACTCGATGATTCGCGGTAAATGGCTGGCGGCCCTGTGCCTGGTGCCCTTCGCTCTGTTCTTCATCGTCTTCGAAATCGCCCCGCTGGTGTGGGTGATGATCAACAGCCTGCAATCGGAAGAATTCGGCTGGGGCGTGGCCAATTTTAGCAAGATCTTCAATTCGAAGTTCTATCTGCAGGCGATCCAGTACAGCCTCGAAATCAGTTTCTGGTCGAGCGTATTCGGCATTCTCATCGCGGTGCTTGGTGCGTATTCCTTGCGCCGGGTCGACTCGAGACTGCGCAATTTCGTCAACGCTTTTGCCAACATGACCAGCAACTTCGCCGGCGTGCCTTTGGCCTTCGCCTTCATCATCCTACTTGGTTTCAATGGCAGCTTCACCATCATGCTCAAGCAGGCAGGGATCATTCAGGACTTCAACCTGTACTCGAAAACCGGGCTGATCATTCTCTACACCTACTTCCAGATTCCGCTCGGCGTGTTGCTGCTCTATCCGGCGTTCGATGCACTGCGTGAAGACTGGCGCGAATCCGCCGCCCTGCTCGGCGCCAATGGCTGGCAGTTCTGGCGGCATATCGGTTTGCCGGTGCTGACCCCAGCACTGCTCGGTACTTTCGTGATCCTGCTGGCCAATGCCCTCGGTGCTTACGCCACGGTGTACGCGCTGACCACCGGCAACTTCAACGTGCTGCCGATCCGTATTGCGGCAATGGTTTCCGGTGACATTTCCCTCGACCCAAACATGGCCAGTGCGCTGGCCGTGGTGCTGGTGGCGCTGATGACCGTGGTCACCGTCGTGCATCAACTGCTGCTGAAGAGGAGCTACCATGTCTCGCGCTGAATCCGGCCCGGCCGGCGTCTACCACCGCGTCGTGGTCTACCTGCTATTCGCCATCCTGCTGCTGCCGCTGGTGGGCACGCTGATCTATTCGATCGCCAGCAGTTGGTCGGCGACCATTCTGCCCAGCGGTTTTACCTTCAAGTGGTACATCCAGCTGTGGAGCGATCCGCGCTTTCTGCACGCCTTCGGCCAGTCGTTGCTGGTGTGCGTGGGTGCGCTGATCCTGTCGGTGGTGCTGATTCTGCCGCTGCTGTTCGTGGTGCATTACCACTTTCCTAAGCTTGATGCGCTGATGAACATCCTGATCCTGTTGCCGTTCGCGGTGCCGCCGGTGGTGTCGTCAGTCGGGCTGTTGCAGCTCTATGGCTCGGGGCCGATGGCGATGGTCGGCACGCCGTGGATTCTGATCGGTTGCTACTTCACCGTGGCGCTGCCGTTCATGTACCGGGCGATCACCAACAACCTGCAAGCCATCAACCTGCGTGACCTGATGGACGCCGCCCAACTGCTCGGCGCCAGCACCTTTCAAGCGGCATATCTGGTGGTGCTGCCAAATCTGCGCAAAGGCTTGATGGTCGCGTTGCTGCTGTCGTTTTCGTTCCTGTTCGGTGAGTTCGTGTTCGCCAACATTCTGGTCGGCACCCGCTACGAGACCTTGCAGGTCTACCTCAACAACATGCGCAACAGCAGCGGCCACTTCACCAGTGCGCTGGTGATTTCCTATTTCTTTTTCGTGCTGGTCCTGACCTGGGTCGCCAACATCTTGAACAAGGACAAAAGCGAATGAGCTATGTCAGCGTCCAACACCTTCAGAAAAACTACGCGGGCACCACGGTGTTCAGCGACATCAACTGCGAAATCCATAAAGGCGAGTTCGTCACCCTGCTCGGCCCTTCGGGTTGCGGTAAATCTACGTTGCTGCGTTGCATTGCCGGGCTGACGCCAGTGGATGGCGGCCATATCCTGCTCGATGGCGTCGACATCGTTCCGCTGACCCCGCAGAAACGCGGGATCGGCATGGTGTTTCAAAGTTACGCGCTGTTCCCCAACATGACCGTCGAGCAGAACGTCGCGTTCGGTTTGCGCATGCAGAAAGTCAACGCCGACGACAGCCACAAGCGTGTCGCCGAAGTGTTGAAACTGGTTGAACTCAACGACTTCGCCAGCCGTTATCCGCATCAGTTGTCCGGCGGTCAATGCCAGCGCGTGGCCCTCGCCCGCTCGCTGGTGACGCGTCCGCGCTTGTTGTTGCTGGATGAACCGCTTTCGGCCCTTGATGCGCGAATTCGCAAACACCTGCGCGAACAGATCCGTCAGATCCAGCGCGAACTCGGCCTGACGACGATTTTCGTCACACACGATCAGGAAGAAGCCCTGACCATGTCTGATCGAATTTTCCTGATGAATCAGGGAAAAATCGTACAGAGCGGCGACGCGGAAACCCTTTACACCGCGCCGGTGGACGCATTCGCCGCCGGATTCATCGGCAACTACAACCTGCTGGACGCCGACAGTGCGTCGAAGCTGTTGCAGCGGCCGATCAGCCATCGCATCGCGATTCGCCCGGAAGCCATCGAGCTGAGCCTGAACGGCGAACTCGATGCACAGATCCGCAGCCACAGCCTGTTGGGCAACGTGATTCGTTATCGGGTCGAGGCGCGCGGCGTGGAACTGGTGGTGGATGTGCTCAACCGCTCGGCGGCGGACCTGCACCCCGACGGTCAGCGTCTGGCACTTTCCATCGATCCGACGGCCCTGTGTGAGGTAGCCTGATGACTTTGCTGATACTCAAGAGGGAACTGCACTGATGGCTCTGGCAATTTTTGATCTGGACGACACCCTGATCCACGGCGACTGCGCCACTCTCTGGAGCGAGCAGATGGGGCGCTTGGGCTGGGTTGATCCCGAGTCGTTCATGCGCAGGAACAACGAGCTGATGGACGCCTACGGCAAAGGGCAGCTGCGCATGGAGGACTACATGGAGTTCAGCCTTGAGCCACTGATCGGGCGCCCCCCGGAAGAAGTCGCACATCTGGTCGGGCCGTGGGTGGAAGACTTCATCGAACCGATCATCTACAGCGACGCGACCAAAACCATCGCCGCCCACCGCAAGGCCGGCGACCGTGTTCTGGTGATCTCGGCGTCGGGTACGCACCTGGTCAAACCGATCGCCGAACGACTGGGCATTGATGAAGTGCTGGGGATCGAACTGGAAATCGCGCACGGCGTGTACAGCGGCCACACCGTCGGGACGCTGACCTACCGCGAAGGCAAGATCACCCGATTGCTGGAATGGCTGGACGCCGAGGAAGAGAATCTGGAGGGCGCGAGTTTTTATTCCGACTCACGCAACGACTTGCCGCTGCTGCTGAAGGTGGATTTCCCGCATGTGGTCAATCCGGATCCGGTGCTGCTCGAGCACGCCGAACAATCCGGCTGGCCAATCCATCTCTGGAAGTAAGCAAAAAGCCTGTGGGAGCAGTCTCCCACAGGCTTTTGTTTGTTAGCTCAGGCTTTCGTCAATCACCAACACCAACTTGCCCGCCACCTTATTGCTCGCCAACTCGGCAAATGCCGCCTCGGCATCCTTGACCGGGAACGCCTTGGCCAATTGTGGCTTCAACCGCCCCTCGGCAAACAACGGCCACACATGCTGGCCGAGATCACTGAGCAGATCTGCCTTGAACTGATCGTCACGACTGCGCAACGTCGAACCGAGCAACTGCACGCGCTTGGCCAATACTTGCGCCAGATCGAGCTTGGCCTCACGGCCTCCCATCAAACCGATGAGTACCCAGCGGCCATCCTGCGCCAGCAGCTTGAGGTTAAGCGCCGAATAGTTGCCGCCGACCGGATCCAGAATCACATCGAACGGCCCCAAATCCCGCAGGCTTTCCAGATCGTCGGTCCGCAACACCCCGCCCTGCGCGCCCAACGTTTCGCAGTACGCCAAACGCTCAGTCGAACCAACGCTGACCCAGCACGGGTTGCCGAACGCCTTGCACAGCTGGATGGCGGCTGAACCGATTCCACTGGCTCCGGCATGCAAGAGAACTTTCTCACCCGGTTTGAGCGCAGCGAGTTGAAACACATTCAGCCAGACGGTGGCATACACCTCGGGCAACGCGGCAGCTTCGATCAACGAAACGCCATCCGGGACCGGCAGCACGTGCCGTCCGTCGACGACCACTTCTTCGGCCATGCCGCCCCCGGCCAGCAAGGCGCAAACCCGATCGCCTACCTGCCAGGAGGACCCTGCTCCGACCTCGATGATTACCCCTGAACACTCAAGACCGAGCACCTTGCTGGCCCCAGGCGGAGGCGGATAAAGCCCGGCCTTCTGTAATAAATCGGCGCGATTGAGGCCGGCTGCCGCCACCCGAATGCGAACTTGTCCTACATCGCACGTAGGACTCGGCTCTTCATCCCATGTCACTTGACCTTCAACGCCTTGCAATGCCTTCACAGTGCCTCCATAGTGAGTCTGGACTGAGCCCGTAGCTGTAGCGTCGGGCTTTTTGCATTATGCGACCGGCCCCGGGGTCTGAACGAAAGCTGAACACTTGTTTTCGTGCAGAGCGTGGAGGTACCGGCGACTTCAAAGACGGCCTAATATGCGTTATCAATTGTCCCCGCGTCGAATCAGCATGAAGCATTTGCTCCCAAGCACCGCCCTCGCTCTTATTCTCGGTATCGGCCTGTTGCCGATGTCGGGCAATACATTCGCAGCCAACAGCTGGGACAAATTGCAGCCTGATCGCGATGAAGTGATCGCCAGTCTGAATGTCGTCGAGTTGCTCAAGCGTCACCACTACAGCAAGCCGCCGCTCGACGATGCGCGCTCGGTGATCATCTACGACAGCTACATCAAGCTGCTGGATCCGTCGCGCAGCTATTTCATGGCCAGCGATATCGCCGAATTCGACAAGTGGAAGACCCAGTTCGACGACTTCCTCAAAAGCGGCGACCTCAACGCCGGGTTCACCATCTACAAGCGCTACCTGGACCGCGTCAAAGCGCGTCTGGACTTCGCCCTTGCAGAGCTGAACAAAGGCGTCGACAAAATGGACTTCACCACCAAGGAGACCTTGCTGATCGATCGCAAGGACGCCCCTTGGCTCAAATCCACCGCTGAACTCGACGACCTGTGGCGCAAACGCGTCAAGGACGAAGTGCTGCGGATGAAGATCGCCGGCAAAGAGCCGAAGCAGATCCAGGAAACCCTGACCAAGCGCTACAAAAATCAATTGTCGCGTCTGGATCAAACCCGTCCGGAAGACATCTTCCAGGCGTACATCAATACCTTCGCCATGTCCTACGATCCGCACACCAACTATCTGTCGCCGGATAACGCGGAAAACTTCGACATCAACATGAGCCTGTCCCTAGAGGGCATTGGCGCCGTGTTGCAGAGCGACAACGATCAAGTGAAAGTCGTGCGTCTGGTACCGGCAGGCCCGGCCGACAAGACCAAGCAGGTTGCCCCGGCAGACAAGATCATCGGCGTAGCCCAAGGCAACAAGGAGATGGTCGACGTGGTCGGCTGGCGTCTGGACGAAGTGGTCAAACTGATCCGTGGTCCGAAAGGCACCATCGTGCGTCTGGAAGTCATCCCGGCGAGCAATGCGCCGAACGACCAGACCACCAAGATCGTGCCGATCACTCGCGAAGCGGTGAAGCTTGAAGACCAGGCCGTGAAGAAATCCGTGCTGAACCTGAAACAGGACGGCAAGGACTACAAACTCGGCGTGATCGAGATTCCAGCCTTCTACCTCGACTTCAAGGCGTTCCGTGCTGGCGATCCGGACTACAAGAGCACCACGCGCGACGTCAAGAAGCTGCTGACCGAGCTGCAGAAAGAGAAAGTCGACGGCGTGGTCATCGACCTGCGCAACAACGGCGGCGGTTCCCTGCAAGAGGCCACCGAGCTGACCAGTCTGTTCATCGATAAAGGCCCGACCGTGCTCGTGCGTAATGCCGACGGCCGCGTCGATGTGCTCGAAGATGAAAACCCGGGCGCGTTCTACAAAGGCCCGATGGCGTTGCTGGTCAACCGCCTGTCCGCCTCGGCTTCGGAGATTTTTGCCGGCGCCATGCAGGACTACCACCGCGCGCTGATCATCGGTGGCCAGACCTTTGGTAAAGGCACCGTGCAGACCATTCAGCCGCTGAACCATGGCGAGCTGAAACTGACTCTGGCCAAGTTCTACCGGGTTTCCGGTCAGAGCACCCAGCATCAGGGCGTACTGCCGGACATCGATTACCCGTCGATCATCGACACCAAGGAAATCGGTGAAAGCGCACTGCCTGAAGCCATGCCGTGGGACACCATCAAAGCGGCGATCAAGCCAGCGGTTGACCCGTTCAAACCGTACATTGCGCAGCTCAAGTCCGAACACGATGTGCGTTCGGGCAAAGACGCGGAGTTCGTGTTCATCCGCGACAAGCTGGCCTTGGCCCAGAAACTGATGGAAGAAAAAACCGTCAGCCTCAATGAAGCCGACCGTCGTGCCCAGCACGCCGACATCGACGCCAAACAACTGACGATGGAGAACCTCCGTCGCAAGGCCAAAGGCGAAGAACCGCTCAAAGAGCTGAAGAAAGAAGACGAGGATGCCTTGGCGGCAGCCGAGCAGGACAAGGTCAAACCAGAAGACGACGCCTACCTGAGCGAGACTGGACGCGTTCTGCTGGATTACTTGAAACTGAGCAATCAGGTGGCCAAGAAGTAAGGTGATGGCAATTTAGTGCTGGCGAACCACGGATCGTCATCAAACAGTCATCAATCTGTCGTGCAATGAAGGACTGGGAGCAACTCTGCACAAGAGCGCTCCCAGTCCTTTTTTTATCGCCCGAGATTGCCATGACCACGACTGAACAACTGAGTGCCTTGAGCTCGATCCTGACTCAAAGCGGCTTGCACAGTCTGTTTCAGCCGATCATCTGCCTCTCCGAGCGACGCATTCTTGGTTACGAAGCGCTGACTCGCGGCCCTTCCAACAGTCCTTTGCACTCGCCGATCGCGTTGTTCGCCGTGGCGCGACAGGCCGGGCGGCTCAGTGAACTGGAAATTGCCTGCCGCCAGAGCGCTTGCCGACGCTTCAACGAACAGCAACTGCCGGGCAAGCTGTTTCTCAACGTCTCCCCCGAATCCTTGCTCGAAGCCGCGCATCAGCCAGGGCGCACGCTGCAACTGCTGCAGGACTTTGGCATTCCGCCGAGTCAGGTGGTAATCGAGTTGACCGAGCAAACGCCAACCGACGATTTCCAGTTGCTGCAAACTGCGCTGCATCACTATCGGGCTATGGGTTTCTCCATCGCGCTGGATGATCTCGGCGCCGGATATTCCAGCCTGCGCCTATGGTCGGAACTGCGCCCGGATTACGTGAAGATCGACCGGCACTTCATCGACGGCATCCATCAGGATGCGCTCAAACGCGAATTCGTCGGCTCGATCCTGCAGATCGCCAAAGCCTCACGGGCGCAAGTCATCGCGGAAGGCATCGAGCTGCCAGAAGAACTCGCCGTGCTGACCGAAATGGGTGTCGACCTGGTGCAAGGCTACCTGCTCGGCCGCCCTCAGGAACACCCACCGCGCGATGCCCGTGCCCTGATGCCCAAACATGAAAGCACTAGCGTTGCTCTCACCGACGAAGGCAGCGACCTCAGCGCCCTGCTCAACGAACAACCCGCCGTTGGCCGCGACACCCCGACCGCCACCGTCCTCGAAGCCTTCCGCCGCCAGGCCAACCTCAACTCGCTGGCAGTGCTCGACGAACAAGGCCAACCGTGCGGCATCGTCCATCGCCATTCACTTTCGGATGTACTGCTCAAGCCGTTCGCCACCGACCTGTTCGCGCGCAAACCGATCAGCCGCCTGATGAACGACGACTTCCTCGCCGTGGAAATGAGCCAGTCGTTGCAACAAGTCAGTCGCTTGATCACCAGCCGCGCCCGGCAACGCATCGAAGAAGACTTCATCATCACCCTCAACGGCGGCTACCTCGGACTGGGCCGCGTGATCGACGTGCTAAAACTGATTACCGAACTGAAAATCCAACAGGCGCGGTATGCCAATCCACTGACGCTGCTGCCGGGTAACGTGCCAATTCAGCAATGCCTGACGCGGTTACTGCAACAGGGTCGCGAGTCGATCATCTGTTACGTGGATATTGATAGTTTCAAACCCTTTAACGATATTTATGGATATGGGCGTGGGGATGAAGTTTTGTTGTGCTTGGCGCAATGTTTGAATGAACGCGTCGACCCTTCCCGCGATTTTGTCGGCCACATCGGCGGCGATGACTTCCTGCTTGTCCTCGGGCCCGAAGACTGGCGTAAACGTCTCAACCAACTGCTCGACGACTTTCAAAGTCAATGCCGACGGTTTTACCGGCCCGAACACCTTGAAGCTGGGTGCTTTGTTGCGCCGAACCGCCAGGGGGTGCGGCAGGAATTTCCGTTGCTTTCACTGTCGATTGGGGTGGTGCATTTGCATCCCGAGGCTTGCGCGGAACTGGATGCGAGTTTGTTGGCGGAAATGGCTTCGCAGGCGAAGCATCATGCGAAGAATATTCCGGGGTATAGCGTGCATGTGATTGATAGCCTTACCGCGTCCCGCCTTCTTTCTCCACAACTAATCGGCCAGCGCTGATGCCCAAACGACATAAATCCCTGTGGGAACGGCCTTGATTGCGAAGGGATCAGTAAAGTCGCTCTAGGTTCTGATTCTAATACCGCTACCACGTAGTTTGGTGTTCCAAACTACCCTGCTTAAGATCCGCCGCCCACTCAATCGTAGCTAGTCGATATATATCTTCAAAAAAAGCTCTTGAATCGACCATTACATCCCAACCATCCGGGAATGAGGAATAAGCCTCAGGATCATATTGGAAAAGTTTTTCAAAATTGTAACCCTCGTCTTGCAACGCAAATTTCAAACACTCTATAAGTAAGAATTTTTGCCGACAAGAGCGCTTCATAGGCATGCAGTACTTTAAAATAAGCGCCTCTCTATCTGCCGCATTATTTGGATTATATTTTTCAAGCTCCTCCCCTAGGGTTTCCTCACGATCATAAACATCAAAACAACACAAAAAATATGCGGGACTCGGTAGGTATGGCTTACACGTTTCAGGATCAATGAACATAAAAATCACTCAGTCGGATAAAGAGTAAATGGCACGTCTGTAACAGGATCGAACTTCATTTCGAACCCTCCCATATTGGAAACTAATCTAGGATTTTCTTTGTCCCTTCTATTGGGCTTGTAACCTTCCCCAGATTCAGGAAGCCTCATCTTTACGACCTTGGCGCCCTGACTGTCTTGTCCGGTATAGCGAGGAAGCCCGCGCTCAACCCTGGTTGTTGCGAGAACATAGGCTTCAAGCATTATTTCCCAACTGTAAAATCTTGAGCTCGGATTACCTACACCAGCATTTCGACCTCTTCTTTGTTGACCCGTAATCGGATCCGTTCCATCAATGGACCTTTGTTTAAATTTTTCATCTGGCAGCTCAGGGCCATGCTTACCAACCATATGCATTTTCTGACTATCGTTCAATCTGTTCAGCTCAGCCTTTGCAATCTCCTTTGCACTAAGCTCAGGTGCCGGAAGTTCCGGCTCACCTTCCTCCACTTTGGTGCCACTTACATCCCCCGGCACCGTACAACCCGGCTTATTCGGCGGCGGGCAGTTGGAACTCAGCCCCAACGGATCCACCCACCCCGTCGGATTCGGCACGTACTGGTACTGGTTCAGCCCACCCGCCAGTTTCACCGGATCCGGCGTCAGATAGCGTCCAACGTCCGGATCGTAATACCGATGGCGGTTGTAGTGCAGGCCGCTTTCTTCATCGAAATACTGTCCCTGAAACCGTAGCGGCTGGTCGAGGTAGTCTTCTCCCGCCAGTTCCACCGAGGTGGTTTTGCCGTACGCGGCGTACTGCGCCGACCAGGCGATCTCGCCGCTGTAGTCGGTGAGTTCCTGCGGCGTGCCCAGGTGGTCGAGTTGGTAGTAGAACGGGCAGGCGCGTTTTGGGCCTTTGCCGTCGAGCATCGCGAGCGGGCGGAAGGTGCCGGGTTCGTAGATGAAGCTGCGATGCTGGGTTTTGCTGCTTTCGGCGACGAGGTGGTCGCCTTGCCAGAAAAATTCGGTGGTCTGGCCGTCGACGGTTTTGCTGATGCGCCGGCCGAAGGCGTCGTAGCGATAACTGGCGGTTGTTCCGTCGGGGCGGGTCAGGCCGATCAGGCGGTGCTGGCTGTCGTAGCGGTATTCGGTGATCAGTTGTTGCGCGAGGCCGCGGCGTTCGCGGATCAGGTTGCCGAAGGCGTCGTAGTCGTAGTGGCGGTCGCCCTGGGCCAGCAGGCGGTTGCCCTTGACGCTGCTCGGTCCCGGACGATCCTGCATCAGCAGGTTGCCGGCCGGGTCGTGAGCGTAGCTTTCCGGCAGATGGTCGCGGGTGTGGCACACCCGGATCAGGCGATCGAGGTTGTCGTACTGGTAGTTGCGCTGGCCGTGGCGGGTGTCGGCGATCTGCTCCAGATTGCCGTTGGCGCTGTAGGCATAATCGCGGCGATACACTGAACTGCGCTGATGACCTACGGCGTGCGCCTGCAAGCGGCCCTGTTCGTCGTAGGTATATTCGCTGAGCAGCAGACCTTGCTGGCGTTGTTGTTCGCGACCGGACTGATAGACGTGGCGAGTCAGCTGCGCGCCGTTGAGGTTGATCGCGGTGAGTGCGCCACCCTTGGCATACAGGTAATCGAGCTTGCTGTTGTCCGGCAGGCGCAGGCGTTTGAGCTGGCCGCAACTGTCGTAGGCGTAACGCAGGGTGCCCCAGCCCTGGTGCTCGGTGATCAGCCGGTCCTGAGCGTCGTAGGCAAATTCCAGCGGATGCTTTTGACCGTCGTCGACGCCGGTCAGGCGACCGAGGCGGTCGTAGCGGTATTCAACCTTGGCCCCGTCGGGCAGGGTCTTGACCAGCAGGCGCCCCGCAGCATCGCGCTCGTAAGCGGTGACCAGCGTCGAACCGTCATCGCCAAACTCGGTTTTCTCCAGCAGGTGCCCGTTGCGGTCGTAGACGTAAGCCGTGCGCCTGCCGTCGAAACCGGTTTCCTGTCGGATCAATCCGGTCGGCGTGTAGTCCAGAAGATACTTTTCACCGGACTCGTTCTCGATCTGTGTGAGCAGCAGCTGCGCATGATCGTAGCGATACTGCACCTGCGTGCCGTCCGGATTGATCCGGCGGCTGACCAGGTGCAGATCGTCGTCGTACTCGTAGCGGGTGATGCGACCCAGTTCATCGCGTTCAGCGGTGATCTGGTTGTAGGCGCTGTAGCTGTAGGCGCGGCTGGCACCGGTCGGAGCGATCGTCTGCAGCAGTCGGCCGACGGCGTCCCAAGTCTGCCGAGTAAGCGCGCCGTGTTCGTCGCGGGTGGTAATCCGCCGCCCCAAAGCGTCGTAGGAAAACTGGCGTACGCCGCCGTCCGGCAACGTCTCCTGAAGCAACTGTCCAAGCTCGTTCCACACCAGCACATGGCGGCTGGTGTCCGGATAACGGATCGACAGCAACCGACCTTGCGGGTCGTAGTGGTAATGCGTGACATGCCCGTCAGGATCGACCAACTCGGTCACATCGCCCTGAGCATTGCGCCGGTAAGTCCAGACCGCCTCACCCCGCGAACGGGTGTGCAGGAAACCGTGGCGATACTCGTAGGACGTGGGCGCATCTTCCGGTGGAATCAGCGCAATCAGGCGTCCGGCATCGTCATAGCGGTACTCGGTGACCGCGCCCAACGCATCCTGCTCGGCAATCAACCGACCCTGAAAATCGTAAGCCTTGAGCTGCTCACCACCATCCGCCGCGACCTTGCACACCAGCCGCGCACGGTCGTCATGGACGTAGGTTTCCTCGGTGCCATCGACGTAGTGCACCGTGACACTGCCGGCATCGTCCCAGACATACCGCGTGTCCATCTGCGAAAACGACGCCCAATGCCTGACGCAACGTGCCGCTTTGCCGGATCGTTCCCACGCCCAGAAGAAACTCGCCCCACCGCTGAGTTGCCGCTGGAGGATGACGTGCTGATCGTCGTAGTCGTAACGCTCGCTGTCGCCGACCGCGTTGGTCGCTTCGATCAGCCGCTGGCGGGCGTCGTAGCGGTAGCTGACGAGGGTCTGCTGACTGCGCCAGACCGCCTCGCGCAATACCTGATAATCCACCGCCACCAGATGCGTGCGGTCATAGCGCAGAAACAGAGAACGCCCCGCACCGTTATCCAGCCGCTGAATACGATCCTGACGATCACGCGACACCAGCAAGCGGTTGTCGTAGGCATCACTGACCGCCGTCAGCCGCCCATTGCGAAAGTGATAAAACCGCGCCGTTTCCCCGGCCGGCGCAACAATCAGCTCCTCCGGTTCATCCCCGAGAAAAATCGCTGCCCGCGACAGACTGTTGTGAATCGCCGGCCGCGCGACACTCGGCAACGGAAAGCGCGTGCGCCGGTTCTCGTGATCGACCCAGACAACCCCGTCGCCCTCGATCTCCAGCCGATGCGCCAGCGAATGGCTCCAGCCAAAGCCCAGGCCGACGTCGATTTCGGCAGCGCTGTTGCGATACAAGCGGGTGAACTCGAACGGCAGCAATCCATCGAGCGAACCATCGGTCAGCGTCAGCAATTCCTCGCCAGTGACCATCGACACCGGACAACCGTTGGTGCAGGTCGACGCCGCGCAATCAGCGCTATCACCGTTAGGATTTTTCGCCTGATCAGGACTGTCGTCGTGATGCTCGTCTTTCTTTAGAGCCGCGTTACGCTTGGCATCCCAGCGCAATTGCATTCGGCCCTTCCTCACCCCGGCTGCAATGCCTCGGGCAGCCACTGACTTGTACTGGTCTACATAGCCGATGAAGGTATTGACGATGCCAAACATCGCCTTGACCAGACGCGTCACCGCCGCCAGCAATTGCGCGCCGCGATCCACCAGGCGCAACGCCAGATAGGCGACCCCCGCGCCAACAAAGGTCAGCACCACGCCAATCAGCACGTCGATCAGCAGTTGCACCACCACCATCGACACCGCTTCAGCGGTTTTCCCCGCGACTTCACTGGGTGGCAGCATCTCCAGCCAAAGGCTGGCGGTGCGCAACAACAGGCACAACGCGGCTTCATCGCTGACCAGCAACTGGAGTTTTTCCATCACGTCAGGCGCGGTTTTTGCCAGATCGGCCAACTGTGCAGCACCGCTACCCAACCGCTGAGCAAACTTGCCAGGATCCTGAAGAATCTCCGACAACAATCCGATGCTGTCCCACACCCCCTCGATCGCCGCCCAACTCCCGGCCAGCATGCCGTTACCTGCTGCCGTCGCTACTTGCTTCGACCACTGCGGCTTGTAGCCCTGCCACTCACTGCGCAGCCAGCTATCGAGCTGCAGCGTCAGGCCATCGTAGGATTTGAAGAGTTGATCAACTTGATCGGGGCTGACATCGCTGTGCACCAACACCCGATAGAACTTGCCCGCCACACCGCGAAATGAACCCTTACCCTCGACATCGAGCGTGACTGAAGCAAGTTCCCCACCCTCCACCGCCACCACATCAACCACGATGCCGCCCAGCGGGATGTCGTAGACCGATTCGAACTTGCTCTCGATCTCCATCACCCCGGCCTCGGGGCACTGGATGACGCTGGAGGAAAACTGGTTATCGCCAATAGCAACGGCAGTGCTGCGATCACCAAAGCGAATGATCCGCTCCATGCCCATCAGCGAGGGCATGTCGGTCGCGTGGCTAAGCTTGTCCGCCGAGCGACTGAACCAGTGCTTGAGCTGTTCGCGGTACAGACCGAGGGTGTCGGGAAAGCTGTCGAGTTCCTGCTCGATGCGGATGACGGCGTCCATCAGCGCGCACGATGTTGCGCAGTGGAAAACAAAACCGGGTCAAACATGAGCGTTCCCTCGCACAGAAAATTAGGCGAGGGGACTTTGCGCGGGATCAGTCAGAAAATAAGTCAGGCAAGTAGGTGAAGGTTGTAGGAGAAGTCTTCAAATGGCATGCAGCGCAAAATGCGGGCACAAAAAAGGGGCGAAAGGTTTCCCTCTCGCCCCGCTCCTTGATTGAACCGGAATCGCCGACTACGGAAGATCCCGCCCAGCCAATTCCTTCAATTTAAGCTCGGCCAGCGGATGCCCGGCCTTGGCCGCCATCCCCCACCAACGCTGCGCTTCGGCAGGATCGGGTGCCTTGCTCGGCGTACCGGCGAGGCTGATCACACCCACCTGATAAGCTGCTTTGCCATCGCCAGCCAGCGCGGCCAGGCGCAGCAGTCGCACGCCCTCTTCGCGTGCGCCCAGACCGACACCGCGAAAAGTCAGGATGTGCCCATAGAAGCTCTGCGCACCGACATCACCGAGATTGGCCATCCGCGCGAACTGGCCCTCAAGCCAGCGCCAGCCACGCGGCTGACGGACGAACCACGACCAGTGAAACAGCCTGCGCGCCAGCCAGTAACTGGCCTGCGCCTTGAGTCGTAAGAACACTCAGGCCTCCGCCGATTCCGGGTACTCGTATTCGAACACCCGCACCACTTCCGAAGCGTGCCACGAAGCAGCGGCGACGCCGTCAGACGGCCCGGAGAAACGTCCCAGGCGTTCGACACATTCGAAGAAACCGGTGCGCGGCAGGCGGCTCGCGCCCTGGCTGATCACCAGCGAACTGCGCAATGGCTGTTCGGCTTTGGCATCCAGCGCGGCCAGGTGCTCAAGTGCAGCGGTCAGGGTCTGCATGGCCGGCGTCGGCAGTTGCAGCCGTTCGAGCAGCGCCCGGTAAGTCAAGAGATGGCGCTGCCGGCGCGCCTGGTCCAGCTCTCCGAGTAATCCGTCCCAATGTTGACGGCTGATGCGTACGCTCACGATTCATCCCTCCAGCCTGGCACCGTCAATTCCCAGGCCAGGCTGCGGCGAATCGCGGCGTCGGGCAGACGCTCACCACTTTCGATCATGGCCAGATAAGACGGGCTGATGCCTACCGTGCGGGCGAGCGCCTCGATGGCGATGCCCTTCCCTTCGCGCAAATTGCGGAGTTGATCGATACCCGGAAGAACCGGGTCCGAGGTGGCCGCGACGGGCGTGGGAGCCGGACGCGACGGTGCTTCGTTAATGCCTGCAGCTTTGAGTAGAGCCTGATACTGAGCCCAAGGCAGAACCGCGTATTCGGGCTCGCCATCGCGTGCAATTATCTGAATATCCATGACTACCCCGTAGGACAACAACACTTAGCGAGTCGGCACTTTTCCCTAGAAGTGTAATCCTAACAGCGGCCAAGGTCGTGGGGGCAATCTATATGGAGATGAGGCTGTCGCTATTCAGGATTTTTTCGGCCCCTGAAGCTGAAGTTGCTCGGGCGTATCGGGCAGGCGCTCGACGATTCTGAGCTTCTCGGGCTTCTGCCGATTGCGCCACAAGCGGAACGCATTGAGTTCGTCGTCGAGGGTTTTCATCAGCCAGGCGAGCACGGCGATGTCATCGAGCATGCCGAACACCGGAATGAAATCCGGGATCGCATCCACCGGACTGAGGAAGTACATCAGGCCGGCGACCACCGAGACAATCGCTTTGCCGCTGATCGCGCGGTACTCGCCGCGCCAGTACGCCAGACACAGCGCCTGAAGCAGACGCAGATCGTCTTTCAACTTTCCGAGGCGGTTGCCTTGCGCGGCACCTTTGCTGGCGACGGCGAACAATAGCGTCGGCAAACGTCCACGGGCCAGCAGTCGACCCGCCAGCGGCAAGAATCGGGCGAAATTCCACGGAGTCTTCATTTATTCCTCCCGTTGAAATGTTATCCACACAAATTGTGGATAACCTTGTGAACAGAGCTGCATTTCAACGCTACAAGCCCCGTTTTATAAGGGCTGCGCTCAGATCGGGCGTTTTTTACTCACATAAAAAAGCCCAATATTTCATTGACTTGGCGGCTCAGGACGACTAGCGCGGGCAGCCATACAGTCTAGGACTGCCATGACCGGCATCGGTTCGGTCTGTTTACCTTCACCGAAGCGCAGATGCAACAACGCCCCGCATGTGCGAGGCGTTGTTTTCAAATCCGACGCTACTTACTTGGCAGCGGCGTCTTCTTTGGCTGGATCCTTGATGGCCAGCAGTTCCAGGTCGAAAACCAGAACCGAATTGGCCGGGATTGCCGGGCTTGGCGATTGTGCGCCGTAAGCCAGATCGCTCGGGATGTACAGCTTGTACTTCTCGCCAACGTGCATCAATTGCAGGCCTTCGACCCAACCCGGAATCACGCCGCTAACTGGCAGATCGATCGGGCTGCCGCGCTCGACAGAGCTGTCGAATACGGTGCCGTTGGTCAGCTTGCCGGTGTAGTGAACAGTCACTACGTCGGTCGGCTTAGGCTGAGCGCCATCGGCTTTTTTGACCACTTCGTACTGCAGACCGGAAGCGGTGGTGGTCACGCCGGCTTTCTTGCCGTTTTCTTCGAGGAATTTCTTGCCAGCCGAGGCCGACTCTTCGCTCATTTTGGCCATACGCTCTTCAGCACGCTTTTGCAGCGCGGCGAAAGCTTCAACCAGTTCTTCGTCTTTCAGCTTCTGTTCTTTCTTGCCGACGGCATCTTCGATGCCCTGGGCTACTGCTTTGGAGTCCAGGTCATCCATGCCTTCCTGAGCCAGGCTTTTGCCCATGTTCAGGCCGATACCGTAGGAAGCTTTCTGCGCCGGGGTTTTCAGCTCTGCGCTAGTCTGCGAATCACAACCCGCGAGGACCAGGCTAACCAGGGCTACCGCCGCCGCCAACCGATGCTGTTTCATGCTATTTCCTTGTTCATGCGCCGAAAGGGCAATCGAGTAAAGCCGCGAGCTTATCAGGCCGCCACGACCAATGGCTACCGGCATGAGAGCAGGAAACTCACGATTAGTTCAGGGATTAAAACGCATTGGGCGCGAGCCTCGATGAAGCTTCTGTCATCTCGCCCCGACAACGGTTGAGGCCAGTTCATCCCACAGTTGTCGTAATGGCCACTTGCCTCACCTCACATCGCTCAGGCATAACAGCGCAACAAATCGACAAGGATGTTTAACTTGCGCCTCTTATTCCGCGTGCTGATGCTGATCATTGTGCTGCTGGGACTGGTCCTGGCGGTGGTGCTGTATTACGTCGCCAACCCGAAACTGCCCTTGTATACGCCCGCGCAACAGGTGCATTACCTCAAGCAATGGACTGACGAGGAGCGTCAGACCTACTACTTCACGCCGCAAGGCACGCAGGTCAAAGGCCTGCGCTACGAATGGTTCCAGGCGCTTGAATTGCCGTTCTCACAACAGCGCTTTGCCGCCCCCGAGTACCTGGCGCGCTTCGGATTTCTGCTTGATCCACAACAGAAAGCCACACGCGACAACCCCGCAAATCTGCCCGTGGGATTCGCCCGCCATCAGAATCCCGGCAGCCCGGAGCAATATCTCGACATAACTTGTGCCGCTTGCCACACCGGAGAATTGCGTTTCAACGGGCAAGCGCTGCGCATCGACGGCGGCTCGGCTCAGCACGTGCTGCCCTCCAGCGTTCCTACATTGCGCGGTGGCAGTTTCGGACAGGCACTGGTCGCCAGTCTTGCCTCGACTTACTACAACCCATGGAAATTCGAACGCTTCGCCCGCAACGTTCTCGGCGAAAATTACGATGATCGCCACGAACAACTGCGCCAAGACTTCAAAGATTCGCTGAGCACCTTCCTCAAAGTCGCGTGGAACGACACCCATCGCGGCCTCTACCCGACAGAGGAAGGCCCGGGCCGCGCCGATGCGTTCGGGCGCATTGCCAATGCGACTTTCGGCGACGCGATCTCTCCCGCCAACTACCGCGTGGCCAATGCGCCGGTGGATTATCCGCAACTGTGGGACATGTGGACATTCGACTGGGTGCAATGGAACGGTTCGGCGCAGCAACCGATGGCGCGCAACATCGGCGAGGCGCTCGGCGTGGGCGCCACGCTTAATTTCTTCGACACCAATGGCCAGCCGCTGCAAGGCGAGCAGCGCTACCCGTCCAGCGTGCGTGTGCGCGATCTGCACAAGATCGAAGAGACCCTGCAAAAACTGCAAGCGCCCGCCTGGCCTGAAGAACTTCTGGGCGCGGTCGACAAGCCGTTGGCGACCAAGGGCCGCACGTTATTTGCGGAAAATTGCGCCGGCTGCCACGTCCCGCGCAAAACGCTGGAAGGCCAGCGCTGGGTGCAGCATCTGCACATGTTGCCCGTCGACGTCATCGGCACCGACCCGGGCGCGGCCAACAATATCGCCAATCACCGCTTCGACCTGACGGCATTGCAATGGGATCTGCAAGAACTGGAACAGATGGATGTGAAACTGCATCCCGAACCGACAGAGCCGCTGGATCTGAGCCAATTGTCGGTGGCCAAAGGCTTGGCCTACGTCACCGCATTCGTCGAACAACGCGCCTATCGCGAGGCAGGCATCACAGCCGCCGAGAAACCCCGACTCGATGGTTTCGGCCTGCCCATCGGCGTGCGCGAAAAAGTCGCTTACAAGGCGCGTCCGCTGGCCGGAGTCTGGGCCACCCCACCTTTTCTGCACAACGGTTCGGTGCCGAGCCTCTATCAGTTGCTGTCGCCGCAGGATGAGCGCGCCACCACATTCTATAAAGGCACGTTCGAATACGACCCGCGGCATCTGGGCTATCGCACCGAAGCCTTCACCAACGGTTTTCTGTTCGACACGCGCGTTACCGGCAACCGCAACAGTGGCCACGAATTCCGCGCCGGCCAACGTGGCAACGGCGTCATCGGCCGCCTGTTGCAACCTGAAGAGCGCTGGGCGCTGCTCGAATACCTGAAAGTACTGGGCGGCCCGCTGGAGGCGCAATTGCCATGATCATGAATACATCACCTGACAGACCTTCGATGCTGGCGCGCTTGTGGTTGTGGTTAGGGCGCTTGCTGGGCAAAACCCTGCTCACTTTGCTCAGCGTCGGGGTGCTCGGCTGGGCAGTGGGGGCAGCCTGGTTCGCCTGGCAACAACGTGGCCCGGTTTCCGCGGTGGAGCAGATCCCTGATGGCGAAGCGGCCATGACTCAGGACGTGATCCAGACCGCCGTGCGCATCGTCGATCAACACCGCGAAAGCACGCGTTACTTGCGCGATGCGCATGCCAAGGCCCACGGCTGCGTCAAAGCCGAGGTACGCGTTCTGCCGCAACTGAGTGAAGGACTGCGCCAAGGCGTGTTCAGTGAGCCGGGGAAAATCTGGCAAGCGACTCTGCGCCTGTCCAATGGCAACGCTTATCCGCAATTCGACAGCATGCGCGACGCGCGGGGCATGGCGATCAAACTGCTCGATGTGCCGGGCAAACAACTGCTCGGTAATCGTCAGGACAGGCAGGAGCAGGATTTCGTGATGTTCAGCCACCCGAACTTCTTTGTCAGCGATGTCGCCGAATATCGTCAGAATGTGGCGGCGCAGGCTGACGGAAAAAAGGTGATGGCGTTTTTTCCGGGGTGGGATCCGCGTAGCTGGCAGGTCAGACATCTACTCATCGCACTACAGACTTTGTCCGCACCACCGGACAGTCCGACGCAGACCACGTATTTTTCGGTTTCGCCCTACAAATTCGGTGAGGCCAATGCCAAGTTTCGGGTGATGCCGGATCCAGACAACTGCCCTGCCTACGCCTTGCCCAAGCAGAATCAGGATCTGCCGAATTTCCTGCGCAGCGCGTTGAATCAGCAGTTGTCTACCGACCGCGTGCCGGCCTGCTTTGTGTTGCAGATCCAGCGTCAGGATGCGCACAAGTTCATGCCGATCGAAGACACCAGCATCGAATGGCGCGAGCAGGATTCACCGTTCGAGACCGTGGCAAGGATCACCCTGCCCGCGCAGGATTTCGATACCCCGGCACTGAATCTGCAATGCGACAACCTCTCCTTCAATCCATGGTTCGGGATTGACGCGCATCGGCCGATTGGCGGGATCAACCGTCTGCGCAAGGCTGTGTACGAAGCAGTGAGCGATTACCGCCACAGTCGCAACGCGGAGCAATAAACGCGGGACAAGAGCCAAACCCCAGACAGCAGAAAGCCCGCACTAGGCGGGCTTTCTGTGGTGATCTGGCGTTCAGTGGGTCCAGATAACCGAATATGGCGCAGCGGACGGGACTCGAACCCGCGACCCCCGGCGTGACAGGCCGGTATTCTAACCGACTGAACTACCGCTGCGCAAAACGCTTGAAACGAATGGTGGGTGATGACGGGATCGAACCGCCGACATTCTGCTTGTAAGGCAGACGCTCTCCCAGCTGAGCTAATCACCCTTCGCTTCGTTACGGGGCGCATTATGCCACAAGTTTTCGTAATGTGTTGATTTAATTGAATATTTTTTCAAATAAATCCGAAAACCGGTGAAACCACACGTCCCGCTGGAACAAGGTACAAACTTGAGGCAGAAAAAAGCCCGCCTAAGCGGGCTTTTCCGTGGTGACCTGGCGTTCAGCGATCCAGGTTACCGAATATGGCGCAGCGGACGGGACTCGAACCCGCGACCCCCGGCGTGACAGGCCGGTATTCTAACCGACTGAACTACCGCTGCGCTAAACACTTGAACGAATGGTGGGTGATGACGGGATCGAACCGCCGACATTCTGCTTGTAAGGCAGACGCTCTCCCAGCTGAGCTAATCACCCTTCGCTTCGGTGTGGCGCGCATTCTACGGAGCGACCCCACCTCTGGCAAGCACTTTTTTAAATAATTTTCTCAGGCCTTCCAAAGGCTTAGAGAAGGGTTGGCCTATGCCACGGCGAAGACAATAATGCCCCCCTTTGTATAAAGGAGAGACTCACCCCATGTGGTTCAAAAACCTGCTTATCTATCGCCTGACCCAAGACCTGCCTGTCGATGCCGAGGCGCTGGAAACTGCACTGGCCACCAAACTGGCGCGTCCATGTGCAAGCCAGGAGTTGACCACCTACGGTTTCGTCGCGCCATTCGGCAAGGGCGAAGATGCTCCACTGGTGCACGTCAGCGGTGACTTCCTGCTGATCTCTGCGCGTAAGGAAGAACGCATTCTGCCGGGCAGCGTTGTACGCGATGCGGTCAAGGAAAAGGTCGAAGAGATCGAAGCCGAGCAAATGCGCAAGGTCTATAAAAAGGAACGCGATCAGATCAAGGATGAAATCATCCAGGCGTTCCTGCCGCGCGCGTTTATCCGTCGCTCGTCGTCCTTCGCCGCCATCGCACCGAAACAGGGTCTGATCCTGGTCAACTCGGCCAGCCCGAAACGCGCCGAAGACCTGCTCTCGACCCTGCGCGAAGTGATTGGCACCCTGCCCGTGCGCCCGCTGACGGTGAAAATGTCGCCTACCGCGACCATGACCGAATGGGTCACCACTCAAAAAGCCGCCGACGATTTCTTTGTGCTGGACGAGTGCGAACTGCGCGACACCCACGAAGACGGCGGGATCGTGCGCTGCAAGCGTCAGGACCTGACCAGCGAAGAAATCCAGCTGCACTTGAGCACCGGTAAAGTGGTGACGCAGTTGTCGCTGGCGTGGCAAGACAAGCTGTCGTTCATGCTCGACGACAAGATGACCGTGAAGCGCTTGAAGTTTGAAGACCTGTTGCAGGATCAGGCGGAACAGGACGGCGGCGAAGAAGCCCTCGGCCAGCTCGACGCCAGTTTCACCCTGATGATGCTGACCTTCGGCGATTTCCTGCCGGCGCTGGTTGAAGCGTTGGGTGGGGAAGAGACTCCGCAAGGGATCTAACGTTTACCGGCTCCCAATGAAGGAACCGGATCTAGTGTGGGAGCTGCGGTGCGACGATTCGACTTGCCAGCGATAGCGGTGTTACAGATGGCTCAAATGGCGTCTGACACGCCGCCATCGCTGGCAAGTCGAATCGTCGCGCCGCAGCTCCCACAATGTTTTCTGGTGTCACTAAAAATAAGGATCAGGCCATGCGCGCACTGGCTGCACTGAGTCGTTTTGTCGGCAATACCTTCGCTTACTGGGTTCTGATTTTCGCTGTGCTCGCGTTCCTGCAACCGGCGTGGTTCCTCGGCCTGAAAGGCGCCATCGTGCCCCTGCTCGGGCTGGTGATGTTCGGCATGGGCCTGACCCTCAAACTTGAAGACTTCGCCGCCGTCGCTCGCCAACCCTGGCGCGTGGCTTTGGGCGTGGTCGCGCATTTCGTGATCATGCCGGGCATGGCGTGGTTGCTCTGCCAGATCTTTCAGCTGCCACCGGAAATCGCCGTCGGCGTGATTCTGGTCGGTTGCTGCCCGAGCGGCACCTCGTCCAACGTGATGACCTGGCTGGCGCGTGGCGATCTGGCGTTGTCGGTGGCAATCGCCGCCGTCACCACCCTCCTCGCCCCACTGCTGACGCCAGCGTTGATCTGGCTGCTGGCTTCGGCATGGTTGCCGGTGTCGTTCATGGAGCTGTTCTGGTCGATTCTGCAAGTGGTGTTGCTGCCGATCATCCTCGGTGTGGTCGCGCAACGCGTGCTCGGCGACAAGGTACGCCACGCGGTAGAAGTGTTGCCGCTGGTTTCAGTGATCAGCATCGTGATCATCGTCGCGGCGGTGGTTGCCGCGAGCCAAGCGAAGATTGCCGAGTCCGGGCTGTTGATCATGGCCGTGGTCATGCTGCACAACAGCTTCGGTTATCTGCTGGGCTACTTCACCGGGCGCCTGTTCGGTTTGCCATTGGCTCAGCGCAAGTCGCTGGCGCTGGAAGTCGGCATGCAGAACTCGGGGCTGGGCGCCGCACTGGCCAGTGCGCACTTCTCGCCGCTGGCGGCGGTGCCGAGCGCGTTGTTCAGTGTGTGGCACAACATTTCCGGTGCGCTGCTTTCGACGTATTTCCGGCGCATGAGCGAAAAACAAGACCGCGAGACGCTGGCGCGGACTGACATGGCGGGTTGATCCGCTGATTAATGCCGGGCACTCTATTGCGCACGCGGGGACGACCTCGCGGCTCAATCGAGTTTTATCCGGGGACGACCCCGTCAATCGATGGAGGTCTCTCATGTCCTGGATCATTCTGTTTTTCGCCGGCCTGTTCGAAGTCGGCTGGGCCGTCGGCCTGAAGTACACCGATGGTTTCAGCCGTCCACTTCCCACCGCGCTGACCATTGCAGCCATGGCTGTCAGCCTTGGCTTGCTGGGTCTGGCGATGAAGGAATTGCCGCTGGGCACTGCTTATGCGATCTGGACCGGGGTCGGCGCCGTGGGCACGGTGATTGCCGGGATCATTCTGTTTGGTGAATCAATGGCGTTGATTCGGTTGGCCAGTGTGGCGTTGATTATCACTGGGTTGATCGGGCTTAAGGTCAGCGCTTAGGCCACTGGCGCCATCGCTGGCAAGCCAGCTCCCACAGGGATCTACAGTGCACAAAAATCCTGTGCACGCCCGAGAAACCTGTGGGAGCCGGGCTTGCCCGCGATGGCGCCCGCACAGCCAACAACTATCTGACTGTGCCGCGCAATTCACTCACCAGCGCCTGCAACTTCACCGGCTCCGCCGCTTCCACAGCTACCGACGAACCCGCCACCAACGTCACCCGCGACCACAATCGGCGAAACACGCCTTTGTTCGGATCGCGACTGAAGAAGCTCCCCCACAACCCCTGCAATGCCAGCGGAATCACCGGCACCGGTGTCTCTTCGAGAATCCGCGTCAGCCCGCCCTTGAACTCGTTGATCTCGCCATCGGCGGTCAATTTGCCTTCGGGGAAGATGCACACCAGCTCGCCGTCCTTCAGATATTGCGCAATCCGGCTGAAGGCCTTTTCGTAGATCTGAATGTCTTCCTGGCGTCCGGCGATAGGAATTGTCCCTGCCGTGCGAAAGATAAAGTTCAGCACCGGCAAGTTGTAGATCTTGTAGTACATGACAAAGCGAATCGGCCGACGCACTGCGCCGCCAATCAGCAAGGCATCGACGAACGATACGTGGTTGCACACCAGCAACGCCGCGCCTTCATCGGGGATTGCGTCAAGATTGCGATGCTCGACGCGGTACATGGAATGGCTCAGCAGCCAGATCATGAAGCGCATGCTGAACTCGGGCACGATGCTGAAGATGTAGGCATTGACGCCAATATTGAGCAGCGAGACCACCAGAAACAGCTGCGGGATCGACAGTTCGACCACGCTCAACAACACGATGGAAACGATGGCCGAAACCACCATAAACAGTGCGTTGAGAATGTTGTTGGCGGCAATCACCCGCGCCCGCTCCTTCTCGGCGGTGCGCGACTGGATCAACGCGTACAGCGGCACGATGTAAAAACCGCCGAAAATGCCGAGGCCGAGGATGTCGAACAGCACCGCCCAAGTGTGGCCGAACGTCAGCACTTCAACCCAGCTATGGCCGGTGACGCTGTCGGGAATTCCGCCGGAATGCCACCAGAGCAACAGGCCAAACACGGTCAGACCGAACGAGCCGAAGGGCACCAGACCAATCTCGACTTTGCGCCCGGAAAGTTTCTCGCAGAGCATCGAGCCGAGCGCGATACCGACTGAAAACACCGTGAGAATCAGCGTGACCACGGTTTCGTCGCCGTGCATCCACTCCTTCGCGTAAGCCGGGATCTGCGTCAGATAAATCGCCCCGACAAACCAGAACCACGAGTTGCCGACGATCGAACGCGACACCGCCGGGGTCTGACCCAGGCCCAGTTTCAGCGTGGCCCACGACTGGCTGAAAATATTCCAGTTCAGGCGCATTTCCGGTGACGCAGCCGCTGCACGCGGAATGCTGCGACTGGCCAGATAACCCAACAGCGCGATGCCGACAATCGCGCCGGAAACCAGCGGCGCGTAATTGGCTGACGACATCATCACCCCGGCACCGATGGTGCCGGCGAGGATCGCCAGAAACGTGCCCATCTCCACCAGGCCGTTGCCGCCAACCAGCTCGTCTTCACGCAACGCCTGCGGCAGGATCGAATACTTCACCGGCCCGAACAGTGCCGAGTGAGTGCCCATGGCGAATAGCGCCACCAGCATCAGCGACAGGTGATCGAACAGAAAGCCGACCGCGCCCACAGCCATGATGGCGATTTCCGCGAGCTTGATGACCCGGATCAGCGCGTCCTTGGCAAATTTTTCCCCGAATTGCCCGGCCAGTGCCGAGAACAGAAAGAACGGCAGGATAAACAGCAGCGCGCACAGGTTGACCCAGATCGAGCGATCACCTTCGATGGTCAGCCGATAGAGAATGGCGAGGATCAGCGATTGCTTGAACACGTTGTCGTTAAACGCGCCAAGCGATTGCGTGATGAAAAATGGCAGGAAGCGCCGGGTGCGCAGCAGGTTGAACTGTGAGGGGTGACTCATCTTCCGTGTGTCCCTGATGGTGGTAGCGAGTGGCCTGATGTTTGTTATTGGAATCTCCAACCGAGACTCAGGCCACACATTACCTAATCTTTGCCGGTTATTTCTTCAAACCTGCAATGCACGGTGAAACAAACAGCTCACCGCGCCATGCGCCCTGCAGCGTGCGCTTGCCGACGATCAGCCACATTACCGCCAGCAACGTCACCAGCGCAGTACCGAAAACGCTAAAGAACGTCAGGTTCAAGGTGCTCGCCAGCTTCAGGGTCGCCAGCGAATACACGCCCAACGGAAAGGTAAAACCCCACCAGCCGAGGTTGAACGGGATGCCGTCGCGCAGGTAGCGCACGGTGATCAGCAGCGCAATCAACATCCACCACAGGCCAAAACCCCACACAGTGATACCGGCCACCAAGCCGAGACCCGAGGCGATTTCACCGATGCCTGGCAGACCATTCGCGGCAAAGATCGCCGGCGCATCGGCACCGAGCAGCAACATGCCCAGAGCGCCGGTGCCGATCGGGCCAAGTGCCAGCCAGCTCGAAGCGGCCATGTTTTCATGCGGCAGTTTGTGCAGTGCCATGCGCAGCAGCAGGATTGTCAGAATGCTGAACGCCACCGGTAGGGAAAATGCCCAAAGCACGTAGCTGGTCACCAGCACCACCAGTTGCGAATGCGCATCCGCCAAATGCGGCGCGAGCAAGCCACCGCTGGCCGCCGCGACTTCCGCCGCCACCACTGGCAGCAACCAGACCGCAGTCATCTGATCAATGCTGTGTTCCTGGCGGGTAAACATCATGTACGGAATCAACACGCCGCAGGCCAGCGACAGCGCCACGTCCAGCCACCACAGCACTTCCGCCAGTTGAATCACTCCGTCACCCCAACGCGGCAAACCGAACAACAGAAAACCGTTGATGATGGTCGCCAGGCCCATGGGAATGGTGCCGAAGAACATCGAAACGGTGGAGTGGCCAAAGATTCGGCGCGCCTCGTCGAAGAACAGGATCCAGCGCGCGGCGTAGGCCACGGTAAACAGGGCGAACAACAGAATGTTGAACATCCACAGACCTTCGGCGAAGGCGTGCATACCGGGAATGGCCACCGGCAATTGCGCCAGCGCCAAGGCCAGCACCCCGGTGCCCATGGTTGCGGCGAACCAGTTCGGGGTGAATTGGCGGATCACTTCACGCGGGTGCTGAAGTTGGCTGAGCGGTTTGAGACCGGGCTTGTTGGCGTTGGGGCAAATCATCATGAACTCCTGTCCTCGAGTGAGGTTGAGTTCATGGTAGAACCGAATCGAATATCTATATAACGGGTAATTTCTCTGACTGTTATCTGTTTTACCAATAAGCAGTCAAACGCTGCCCTCGGATTCAATTACGAGGATCCGCGCCGCACCCTGCGGGTGAGCGACATGTTCAGTGCCGACCGACGCATAAAAGATGTCGCCGACCTCGAGCAGAGTTTGCTGCTCCTCGCCGTTTTCGCGATAGCGCATCTGCACTTGGCCATCAAGCACCACGAACACTTCTTCGCCGTCATTGACGTGCCATTTGTACGGCTGATCGGTCCAGTGCAGGCGCGTGGGGATGCCGTTCATGTTGGCGATATCCAGCGCGCCCCAGGCGCGCTCGGCGGTGAAGGATTTACTGCGGATGATCTTCATCGGGGCGCTCCGTGGGGAAAATGGCTGGCCAAGGCTAACTGAATTCTTGGCGTTTATGGCGCGCTGCTGACTTTTATCGCTTGCGCACGCAGGCTGAGCAGCAAGGCAACGAAACCCGCCGATCTTTACCTGCGACACCCCGCCACGCCTCGACCTTGGTCGACACTGACTATCCGCAGCGCTCGTGCGAGACTGTCCGCCCGGGCGGGAGTCCCGGGAGTCTTCTGTCGGGAGTGTTGCATGTCGCTGTCCACCGGGCTGATCGCCGCCGTCGCCCTGGCCTATATGGCCATCATGTTCGCCATCGCCTTCTACGGCGACCGGCGCAGCACACCGCTGCCGCCACGAGTGCGCGCGTGGGTGTATAGCCTGTCGCTGGCGGTCTACTGCACAAGCTGGACCTTCTTCGGTGCGGTCGGTCAGGCCGCCGAACAACTGTGGTCATTCCTGCCGATCTACCTCGGGCCGATTTTGCTGCTGCTTGGAGCACCTTGGGTGCTGCAAAAAATGGTGATGATCAGCAAACAGGAAAACATCACCTCCATCGCCGACTTCATCGCCGCGCGTTACGGCAAATCGCAATCGCTGGCGGTGGTGGTCGCGTTGATCTGTCTGGTCGGCGTCCTGCCCTACATCGCTTTGCAACTCAAGGGCATCGTCCTCGGCGTTAACCTGCTGATCGGTGCCGGCGCCGATGCCATGGGCACCCGCGCTCAAGATACGGCGCTGATTGTGTCGCTGGTGCTGGCGCTGTTCACCATCGTCTTCGGTACGCGCAACCTCGACGCCACCGAACACCACCGGGGCATGGTGCTGGCGATTGCGTTCGAGTCGCTGGTCAAGCTATTTGCGTTTCTCGCCGTGGGTGCGTTCGTCACTTACGGTTTGTACGACGGTTTCGATGACCTGTTCAGTCAGGCGAAGCTCGCGCCGCGTCTTGAGGAATACTGGAAAGAAACCATCAACTGGCCGTCGATGGTGGTGCAAACCGGCGTGGCGATGATGGCGATCATCTGCCTGCCGCGACAATTCCACGTCACGGTGGTGGAGAACATCGACCCGCAGGATTTGCGTCTGGCGAAATGGGTGTTTCCGGCGTACCTGGCTTTGGCCGCGCTGTTTGTAGTCCCGATCGCTCTGGCCGGTCAGATGCTGCTGCCAAGCTCGGTGCTGCCGGACTCCTTCGTGATCAGTCTGCCGCTGGCCCAGGCGCATCCGGCGCTGGCGATGCTCGCATTTATCGGTGGAGCCTCGGCGGCGACCGGCATGGTCATTGTGGCCAGCGTGGCGCTGTCGACCATGGTTTCCAACGACATGCTGTTGCCGTGGCTACTGCGCCGGAACAACGCCGAGCGCCCGTTTGAAGTGTTCCGCCAGTGGATGCTGTCGGTGCGGCGCGTGAGCATCGTGGTGATTCTGCTGCTGGCTTACGTCAGTTACCGCTTGCTCGGCTCCACTGCAAGTCTGGCAACCATCGGCCAGATTGCCTTCGCGGCGGTCACGCAACTGGCGCCAGCGATGCTCGGCGCGCTGTACTGGAAACAGGCCAACCGGCGCGGGGTGTTTGCCGGGCTCGCGGCGGGCACATTCCTCTGGTTTTACACGCTGGTTCTGCCGATTGCCGCGCGCAGTCTCGGCTTGCCGCTGGAAAGTTTCCCCGGCCTCGCATGGCTGCACAGCAACCCGTTGAACCTGCCGATCACCCCGCTGACGCAAGGCGTGGTGCTGTCCCTGGCCGGCAACTTCACCTTGTTCGCCTGGGTTTCGGTGCTGTCGCGCACGCGGGTGTCGGAGCACTGGCAGGCAGGACGCTTCATTGGCCAGGAAATCAGCGCCCGACCAAGCGCGCGTTCGATGCTCGCGGTGCAGATCGACGATTTGCTGCAACTGGCAGCACGCTTTGTCGGTGAAGAACGCGCGCGGCAGAGCTTCATCCGCTTCGCTTACCGCCAGGGTAAAGGCTTCAACCCGAACCAGAACGCCGACGACGAATGGATCGCGCACACCGAACGTTTGCTGGCTGGTGTGCTCGGCGCTTCTTCGACGCGTGCGGTAGTAAAAGCCGCCATCGAAGGTCGGGAAATGCAGCTGGAGGACGTAGTCCGCATCGCTGACGAAGCCTCGGAAGTGCTGCAGTTCAACCGCGCGTTGCTGCAAGGCGCCATCGAAAACATTACCCAAGGCATCAGCGTGGTCGACCAGTCGCTGAAGCTGGTGGCGTGGAACCGGCGTTATCTGGAGCTGTTCAACTATCCGGACGGTTTGATCAGTGTTGGCCGACCGATTGCCGACATCATTCGCTACAACGCCGAACGCGGTTTGTGCGGCCCCGGCGAAGCGGAAGTGCACGTCGCGCGACGTCTGCACTGGATGCGTCAGGGCCGTGCGCACACCTCGGAACGTTTGTTCCCCAACGGCCGGGTGATCGAGCTGATCGGTAACCCGATGCCCGGCGGCGGTTTCGTCATGAGTTTCACCGACATCACCGCGTTCCGCGAAGCCGAACAGGCGCTGACCGAGGCCAATGAAGGGCTTGAACAACGGGTGAGCGAACGCACGCAGGAGCTGTCGCAACTCAACGTCGCGTTGACCGAAGCCAAGGGCACCGCCGAAGCGGCCAACCAATCGAAAACCCGGTTTCTGGCGGCGGTCAGCCATGACTTGATGCAGCCGCTGAATGCCGCGCGATTGTTCTCAGCCGCCCTTTCGCATCAGGACGACGACTTGAGCAGCGAGGCGCAGAAACTGGTGCGCCATCTGGATAGCTCGCTGCGTTCGGCGGAGGATCTGATCAGCGATCTGCTGGATATTTCGCGCCTGGAAAACGGCAGGATCAACCCGGATCGCAAGCCGTTCGCGATCAACGAGTTGTTCGACATTCTCGGTGCCGAATTCAAGGCGCTGGCGCAGGAACAGGGCTTGAGCTTCCGCGTACGCGGCAGCCAGTTGCGCATCGACAGCGATATCAAGCTGCTGCGGCGCATCTTGCAGAACTTCCTGACCAATGCTTTCCGCTACGCCAAAGGCCCGATTTTGCTGGGTGTGCGCCGGCGCAACGGTGAAATCTGTCTGGAAGTATGGGACCGCGGGCCGGGGATTCCGGAAGATAAACAGCAAGTGATCTTCGAAGAGTTCAAACGTCTCGACAGCCATCAGACTCGCGCCGAGAAAGGCTTGGGACTGGGCTTGGCGATTGCCGACGGCTTGTGCCGGGTGCTCGGCCATACATTGCGCGTGCGCTCATGGCCGGGGCGCGGCAGCGTGTTCAGCGTGCGCGTGCCGCTGGCCCGCACGCAGATTGCGCAGCCGAGCGTTGCGCTCGAGATCAACGGCAAGTTGCACAGCGGCGCGCGGGTGCTGTGCATCGACAATGAAGACAGCATTCTGATCGGTATGAACAGCCTGCTGACGCGCTGGGGCTGTCAGGTGTGGACGGCGCGCAATCGCGAAGAATGCGCGGCGCTGCTGGCCGATGGGGTGCGCCCGCAACTGGCGCTGGTGGACTATCACCTTGATCACGGGGAGACCGGCACTGAGCTGATGGCGTGGCTGCGCACTACTCTCGGTGAGCCGGTGCCGGGGGTGGTAATCAGTGCTGACGGCCATCCGGAAACCGTGGCGCGGGTGCATGCGGCGGGGCTGGATTATTTGCCCAAACCGGTGAAACCGGCGGCGTTGCGGGCGTTGTTGAGCCGGTATTTACCGCTATAGAGAGAATTGGCTAAGCCTCGCAGTGAGGCTAGTGACGCCATCGCGGGCAAGCCCGCTCCCACAGGGTTTTCAGTGATCACAGATTTTGTGACCGACAGATAACCTGTGGGAGCTGGCTTGCCAGCGATGCTTTTGAATTTATTCAGGCAACTCGACCAACCCATCAACATCAGTCATCGCCCGCTCCAGCAGCTCCGCCGGCAGACTTTTACTCGCCCGCGCGCCCAACAATTTCAGCTGTTCGCTGCGACTGACCAGATTGCCGCGCCCTTCGGTCAGCTTGTTGCGCGCCGAACTGTAGGCTTTATCGAGTTGCTGCAAGCGATTGCCGACCTCGTCCAGATCCTGGATAAACAACACGAACTTGTCGTACAGCCAACCGGCGCGCTCGGCAATTTCGCGGGCGTTCTGGCTCTGGCGTTCCTGTTTCCACAGGCTGTCGATCACGCGCAAGGTTGCGAGCAATGTGGTCGGGCTGACGATCACGATATTGCGATCAAAGGCTTCCTGAAACAGCGTCGGCTCAGCCTGCAACGCGGCAGAAAACGCCGCTTCGATCGGTACGAACAGCAAGACGAAATCGAGACTGTGCAACCCGTCGAGACGTTTGTAATCCTTGCCGGCCAGGCCTTTGACGTGATTGCGCAGCGACACGACGTGCTGCTTGATGGCGATCTGGCCGATGGCGTCGTCGTCCGCTGCGACGTATTGCTGATACGCGGTGAGGCTGACCTTGGAGTCGACCACCACTTGCTTGTCGCCCGGCAGATAGATAATCACGTCCGGCTGAAAGCGCTCGCCGTCCGGACCTTTGAGATTGACCTGCGTCTGATACTCGCGGCCCTTCTCCAGGCCAGCGTGTTCGAGCACGCGCTCGAGAATCAGCTCGCCCCAATTGCCTTGGGTTTTCTGGCCTTTGAGGGCGCGGGTCAGGTTGGTGGCTTCGTCGCTCAGGCGTAGGTTGAGCTGTTGCAGACGCTCAAGCTCCTTGGCCAGCGAGAAACGCTCGCGAGCTTCTGCCTGATAACTTTCTTCGACGCGTTTCTCGAAGGACTGGATGCGTTCTTTGAGCGGATCGAGCAACTGGCCGAGGCTCTTCTGGCTGGTTTCGGCGAACCGCTGTTCGCGCTCATCGAAGATCTTGCCGGCCAGTTCTGCGAACTGTGCGCGCAGTTCATCACGCGAGCCTTGCAGGTCGTCGAGGCGTTGCTGGTGGCTTTCCTGCTGCTCGCGCAACTCGGCGTTCAGCGAAGCGGCCTGGGCGTCGAGACGGCGCAGCTCGGCTTCTTTGTTGGCGCGCTCCAGATTCCACGCGTGGGACGCATCACGGGCGTCGTCGCGTTCGATTTGCAGCAACTCGACTTCGCGGCGCACCGCGGCGAGATCAGCTTGTTTGGCGGCGTTGGCCTGAGCGAGGTCGGCGATTTCATCGCGACTGGCTTCAAGCTGCGCGTTGAGTCCGTCCTGAGCCATTTGCGCCATGGCCAGTCGCTCTTCGAGCAGCGCGACATCAGCCTGACTGGTGCTGGCGCGGCGTTGCAGTTGCCAGGCTAGCGCAAGTAGCGGCAGCGCTGCGCCCGCCAGACCGAGCAGGATGCTGGTCAAGTCCATCGCCATAGTCATTCTCGCCGATCAAATAAAGCCTGAAGGTTAACCAAAGCGTCAGGTCTTGGACAGCTCAGTCTGCGATCAGACCGAGTTCCTGTTGTGCGCGACGGTCACCAGCGCGGGCGGCCTGGCGCAGCAGGTCCTGGCCAATCCGGCGATCGCGGGCGTTGCCGCACTCACGGCACATCAATTGACCCAGACGGCTTTGCGCAACCACCACGCCGTCGCGCGCAGGCTGTTTGAGCAGGCGGCCGGCGAGGTGCTTGGCATTCTGATTGTCACTCAGGCACGGGCTGTCCAGCAGCCATTCGGCCACGCGAACGGAAAATCGCTTGGGAGCGGTAACACGCGGGGTCTGTGAGGTAACAGCTTCTGGCGTTGAGCGAAACTTCATAAAGCACTGTAGGGCAGATCGGAAGGCGCGCCACTCTACTCTTTTTTTCGCACAGGTAAAGTCGAAAAAACCCGGCACGCCCGTGCTAGAGCAAGCGCTCGGGACAATCCACAGAAGCTGTGGATAAGTCAGTGGACAACCCGCTTTGAACTCTCGCAAAGCCTTGTGGAATGGGCCTCGCAGTCAAACTGACGATTTTTTCACCAGTTAAAAAAACCGATGTTTTTCATTGACTTAAACTTTCGGTGCAGGCAGCTACCTGAGTCAGGATTGATATGACAGCGCCGTTACCGCGTGCGCAACTAATGTGCACAAGTACCTGTTTCGCGGCTATATGGATGCACGTTTTTGGGCATTCACTAGCAACGCACGCCAACTCAGTCAATCTATTTTCATATTGTGGGTTGCTCTCTTCGAAGGGTTCCATTACTATCCGCGGCGTTAGTACCAAGCTGAAAGTCAATTCCGGTCGAACAACTCCTCGCGGTCAACCTTCTCAACAGAAGCCTTCACCGACAAAACAGGATCGACCCCTCGATGGTTTCCAGGTAAATCTTGCGCCGACACAGCCTTTGAAATGAATGCAAAGGGTGTTGCGAAGAACATTTACTCTGACCGAACCAACCTGCAAATTGATCAGGATCTTCACCCCGGGCCCAGAACCTTTGCCCTTGATGTGTTGCCTGCCCTCCTAAGTACCTACCTGCCAGCCCAAGCGCGCCAATTTATCAGCGCTTCAAACTGGCTGCTTTGTTCCAGTCGGGTTCTTCGTTCGACCAATGGTGGTCAACGTCACTGGAACGTTTTAACGCTGCACGGTTCTTATCCGTGTCATTTGTAGGAACACCTAATAACTATGTCGACTCAAATCCATACTCAGGATGCCATTCGCACCCTAACCAACGCTTTTGCTCCAATGAACTGCCTGATCATGGCCGCTCGCAAAGGCTGCTTCAGCTTCACCCTGGTCAATGAACACGGGATCGCCCGCCACAGCGAGCGTCTGTATCCCGACCAGTACTCCAGCGCCGAACCGCTGCAGGCTATCATTGACCGTACTCGCCAGGCACTGGTTGCCTGAGACGACGAAACGGCTGAAAAAGCAAAGCCTCGCTTAAAACGCGGGGCTTTTTATTGCCTGATATTTCACTTTTCCCGGTTTCCGGCTAAGCACCAACCGATATAACGGTTATAACTGCTCGCTGGAAATATTGTAAAAACAGACCTTTACGTCGCGAATATGACACTACACTTCAACTCAAGCGGCGTAATCCGCTTCCGGCGAGCCTGACTCGATCCACCGCTGCCAAGCCCCACCTCAGGCATCGCCGCCCACTTCGTGTTTCGAGGGTTTTATGGGTATCGCTGCCAGCGAACTGTGCCGTTATGTGATTCGTCCTACGCTGATTTATCTGGGACGCCACTGCGCAACTGCCGAAGCCCTGCTGCTGGGTATCGCTGCCAGTCAGTCTGCCCTTGGTTCCGCACTGCATGACCGCCGTGGCCACGGCCTGTACCGAATTGCCGAACACCGGCATCAGGCGCTGTGGGATCACTACCTGGCGCTGGATCCGGAGCGCGCCAGCATGGTGCGCGGCCTCGCCAGCCAGCATGCGTTTCTCAGCGGCCCGCATCTGGAACTGACCGTCAATCTGCGTTACGCCACTGCCATTGCCTGGCTGCTGGTAGAAGAACAGAACCCCATCCTCCCCGACTCCGACGATCTGCTGGGCATGGCGCGCATCTGGCGCCAGACTTTTCAGCCGCAAGGTCGCCTGCGCGATTTCACCTCTGCCTGGCAAACCTGTGTTTCATCCATGAATCAGGTCGCTTGCTGACCCACCAGTTTCGCAAGATCCTGCAACAGGTCGCGAATTTGGTCGGATTGTCCTACAAAACCGCTCTAACTCAAGCCATACGGACTATAGCGCTGAGGCGAAAATCTTGGTAATTTCCGCCCCGGTGATCACCAGGAGTTCTAATAATGAAAAAAGTAATGCTCAAAACCACCCTTAGCCTTGCCGTTACCGTGGCATCCACGCAGATTTTCGCCGCTGGCTTTGCCATCAACGAACACAGCATCAGCGGGATGGGGACTGGGTACGCCGGGCGATCTTCTTCTGCCGACGACGCAAGTACTGTTTATGGCAACCCTGCCGGCATGTCGCGCATCAAGCGCGAACAAGTGACTGGCGGTGTTGCGTTCCTCGACGCTTCGACCGATATCAGCGACGGTAGCTCCAGCCCGAATGGCGGGAGCAACAAAGGCGATATGGTGCCCTTCACCTCCGTACCTATGGGCTACTACGTCAAGCCGATCGATGATCACTGGGCATTCGGTTTTGGCGTATACGTCCCGTTTGGTCTGATTACCGATTACGAAAACGGCTTCGCCGGCCGCTACTTCGGCAGCAAGTCCGAAGTACAAGTCATCACCATGCAGCCGACGATCAGCTACGCCTTTAACGACAAGGTGTCGATCGGTTTCGGTCCGACCATCAACCGCATCGATGGTGCGCTGGAATCCAACCTCTCGATCACCCAGGCCCTGCCGGACGGCAAAGTCAAGATCAAGGGTGACGACACCGCTCTGGGCTACAACATCGGCGTGCTGGTACAAGCTACCGACAGCACTCGCGTGGGTCTGACTTACCATTCGAAAGTCGACTACAAACTCGAAGGCAACACCAAGGTCAACTACGGTGCCTTGGCCTTGGCCGGACTCAGCTCCAGCCAGAAATACGACGCTTCGCTGAAGATCACCACGCCTGAATCGGTGGATCTGTCGGTTACCCAGGCGATCAACGATCAGTGGAACGTTTACGCCGGTACGACTTTCACCCGCTGGAGCCAGCTGAAGGAAATCACCGTCAAGAACTCCGGCGTACAACCTGCACTGGCTGGCCAGTTCGGCGAAATCACCGAAGACCAGAACTGGCACGACTCCTGGGCTTACGCCATCGGTACTTCGTATCAGTTGAACAAGGAATGGGTACTGCGTACCGGTCTGACCTTCGACCAGTCGCCGACCAACAACGTCGACCGTTCGCCGCGTATTCCTACCGGCGACCGCACGATTTTCAGCCTCGGTGCCGGCTGGAGCCCGACCGAAGACCTGACCATCGACGTCGCGTATTCGTACCTGAAGGAAGAGAAGGTCAACATCCGCAACGAGAACGCACGCGGCCAGACTTACAATTCCCAGTATGAAAACTCGGCAAACGGCTTCGGTGTCGGCGCAACTTACCGCTTCTGATGCTGTACGGCGAGGCTGACCCCTCGCCCACCAAAAAGCCCCGCGCTCCTTACAGAGGCGGGGCTTTTTCGTGGGCGTCGATCAGGGTTTCAACGGTTTCGAGGCGATGGCTTTCTCGATGGCGGCGATGAATTCCGGATCATCCGGTTTGGTCAGGCTGGAGAAGTTGGCAATGACCTTGCCCTGACGATCAATCACGTACTTGTAGAAATTCCACTTCGGCGCGCTGCTCTGCGCGGCCAGCACCTGGAACATATGCGTGGCGTCGTCACCACGGACTTTCTGCGGCTCGGTCATGTTGAACGTTACGCCATAGTTGGCGTAACAAACCTTGGCGGTCTCTGCGCTGTCCTTGGACTCTTGCTTGAAGTCATTCGAGGGGACGCCGAGCATTTCCAGACCTTGCGCCTTGTAGCGCTGATTCAGCGCCTCCAGACCTTCGAACTGCGGGGCGAAACCGCAGAAGCTGGCAGTGTTGATCACCACCAGCGGCTTGTCGGCGTATTGTCGGCACAGATCAATCGATTCCTTGGCGCGCAACTTGGGCAGCGAACCCTGTAACACCTCCGGGCAGTCCGCCGCCTGGGCCAGTCCGGTCAACGCTATCAGCAACGCAGGAACAGCACACCAGCGCTTGAGCATGTCGGGCATCCTTCTAAGTCGTCAGGCTTCGACGTTACTCGCGCTCGCCGCCTGCTAGCAAGCGGCTTTCTAGCAAATGCTCATGCCCAGTTGCATCAGCGCCAGTCCCCCCTGATGCCAGCCCCACCACACCAGCGCGAGCAATGCGGCGCCGAGTGCAGTAACGAGGATCTGCGGCCAGTAACGATTCATGCAGCGTTCGCCCGGGTTTGCAGGCGCGCCACCGGACGCTCGCGCACCGGCCAGTTCAGCGCGGCCGCCAACAGGCTCAAGAGAATCGCCACTTGCCAGATCAAGTCATAACTCCCGGTTCGGTCATACACCACCCCGCCCAGCCAGCCGCCGAGGAACGAGCCGAGCTGATGGAACAGGAACACGATGCCACCGAGCATGGACAGGTTGCGCACGCCAAACAAGGTCGCCACGGTGCCGTTGGTCAGCGGCACGGTCGACAGCCAGAGGAAGCCCATAGCCATGCCGAACGCATACGCCGTGATCGTCGTCACCGGCAACCAAAGGAACAAGCCGATCACCACCGCCCGCAGCAAGTACAACCCGGTGAGCAGACGCGGCTTGGACATACGCCCGCCGAGCCAGCCGGCGGTGTAGGTGCCGAAGATGTTGAACAGCCCGATCAACGCCAGCACCGTGGTGCCAACCGTCGCCGGCAAATGCTGATCGACCAGATATGCCGGCAGATGCACACCAATGAACACCACTTGAAAACCGCAGACAAAAAAACCGAACGCCAGCAGCCAGAAACCGGAGTGCGAGCAGGCTTCGCGCAACGCTTCGGACAGGGTTTGTTCGTGGCCGAGCACCGGCAGCGGCTTGTCCTTGAGCATGCTCACCAACGGCACGATCAGCGCCACTAGCAAACCCAGCACCAGCAATGCCGCCGACCAGCCGAGCCAGCTGATCAGCCCGAGCGTGCCGGGGAGCATGGCGAACTGGCCGAAGGAGCCGGCGGCACTGGCGATACCCATGCCCATGCTGCGTTTCTCTGGCGGCACGGCGCGACCAACTACACCAAGAATCACCGAGAACGAAGTCCCGGACAGGCCGAGGCCGATCAACAATCCGGCACTCAGCGACAGCGTCACCGCCGAATCAGACAAGCCCATGAAGACCAGTCCGAGGGCGTAGAGCACGCCGCCGACCAGCACCACTTTTGCCGCGCCAAAACGGTCGGCGAGTGCCCCGGTGAACGGCTGCGCCAGACCCCAAATCAAATTCTGCAGGGCGATGGCGAAGGCAAACACACCGCGCCCCTAGCCGAACTCGGCGCTCATCGGCGACAGAAACAGACCGAAACCATGGCGCACGCCCAATGACAACGCCAGAATCAGCGCACTCCCGAGCAACACCCAACCGCACGTACGCCACATTGAACTCATTATTATTCTCCAGTCACAGGTATATACCCGCTTAGGTCGGCAAAACCGGCGTTACGCCAGTTCGTCCAGCAGTCTCAGCAAGGTTTCACGCTTCTCGGCGCCCAGTTTATCGATCAATCGCTGCTGCGCCGCTTCCCAGGCCGGCAGGGCCGCTGCCAAGCGATGTGCACCGATTTCGGTGAGCTTGACGATGCGGTTACGCATGTCTTCGCCCTCGGCCAGCGCTACCAGGCCCTCGCCTTCCAGCACCCGCAGATTGCGCCCGAGGGTGCTGCGATCCAGGCCCATCGCTTCGGCCAGCTCGGAGATGCTCGGTTGGTCCAGCCGCTGCAAGTTGCACAACAGAGAATACTGGGCAACGTTGATCCCGAAGCCGTCGAGGGCGCCGTCGTAATGCCTGCTGACGCCACGAGCGGCGCGACGCAGGTTAGTGCACAAACACTGAGAAGGAAGCATGATGCGTGTATATACCCGCGAGTCTGTTAAATCAAGTTACACATCAAAATAATGCCAGTCCGACGAGGACTGCCATCTCGAGCAATTCCAACAGAGCGCCAGCGGTATCACCGGTGGTTCCGCCCAAGCGCCGCACCATCAGGTGCCGCAACCAGACAAACCCTGCGAGCGCCACCAGCAACGCAATAAATCCGCTGAATCCAGCCAGCAACACGCAACCCAACGCACTTGCCGCAAGCACCCGCCAACCCGCCTTGCGCGGCAGATGATCCGCCAGCGCCTGCCCCAATCCACCGGCGCGCACGTACGGCGTGGTCAGGAATAATCCGAGCAACGCTGCGCGCCCGATCAGCGGCACGATGATCAAAGCCACGCTTTGCTGCTGCTCGATCACCGCCAGCAACGCCGCAAACTTCAGCAGCAGCACCAACACCAGCGTCACCACCGCAATCGGCCCGCTGCGCGGATCTTTCATGATCAGCAGCGTGCGTTCGCGATCACCAAACCCACCGAGCCAGGCATCGGCGCTGTCCGCCAGCCCATCGAGATGCAATGCGCCGCTAAGCAGCACCCACACCGTCAGCAACAATGCCGCATGCAGCAGGATTGGTGCGCCGGCCAACGCAATGTTCAGCGCCCACAGAATCAGCCCGAACAGCAATCCCACCAGCGGATAAAACAGCAAAGAACGACCGAGTGCCTCGGGTGCGGGCATTCCCGGCAGACGCACCGGCAGGCTGCTGAGAAATTGCAGGGCGATCCACAGTGGCAGCATCTCAGCAGACTTCCTTGAGCACGCCGTCAGCCGCGACGTTCAGCGAAAACAGACTTGCGTGAGCGACCTCGACATTGAGCAATTGCTCGCGCGGCAACCCACGCGCGCGCGCCAGCAATAAACGCATCACGCCGCCATGGCTGACCAGTAAAACGCGTTCGCCTGCATAGGCTGCATGCAACCGCTCGACTGCTGCCAGAACCCGTCTGGAAAACTCAATCACCGGCTCACCCTGCGGCGGCGTAAACCCATACGGGTCAGCCCAGAACAAACCCAGCGCCTCGGCATCGGTCTCCATCAACGCCGCCGCGCTCCGGCCTTCCCAAGCGCCGAAGTGCAGTTCTTGCAGATCCTTGTCCAGCGTCACCGGCAGATCCAGTTGCGCGCCGAGCTCCTCAGCGAATCGCGCACAACGCTGCAATGGCGAACTGACCAATCGATCCCACGGCCCCTGCCCGACCACCGCCGCACGCATCTGCGCCCAGCCTTTTTCGGTCAAAGCGTCGTCAAGACTTCCGCGCAGGCCGCCGCCGAGTTCGGTTTCACCGTGGCGCAGTAGGTCCAGACGCAAAGTCATGCCGGACGATCCGCCACTGCCGCTTCGGCGAAGGTCGCCATCTGCCCGTGCAGATCACATGCCAGACGCAGCAACGGCACCGCCAGCGCCGCACCACTGCCCTCGCCCAGACGCAGACCGAGTTCCAGCAACGGCTCGGCATTCAGCGTTTCCAGCACATGGCGGTGGCCCGGCTCGGCACCGCGATGACCGAACAGCAGCCACTCGCGGCAGGCCGGATTCAGACGCACCGCCACCAGCGCAGCGACCGTGCAGATAAAGCCGTCAACCAACACCGCAACGCCTTCCTGGGCACACGCCAGATAAGCGCCGACCAGCGCCGCGATTTCGAAACCGCCGAGGTTGAACAGGGTTTGCAAAGCATCGCCACGTTGCGCGGCATGCAGCGCCAGTGCGCGCGCGATCACTTGCACCTTGTGGCTGACGCCTTCGGCATTCAGCCCGGTGCCGGGGCCGGTCAGGTGAATCACCGGGCAGTCGAGCAACGCGCAGGCCAGCGCACTGGCGGCAGTGGTGTTGCCGATGCCCATTTCGCCGCCGATAAACAATTGCGCGCCGGCCGCTTTAGCACGCAGCACGCTGTCGCGGCCGGCCTGCAACGCGAGTTCACCCTGAGCCGCAGTCATCGCCGGGCCGTGGGCGAAATTCGCCGTGCCCGGGCCGATATTCAAGTGACGCACACCCGGCAGATTCAGCGACGGCGTGACCGTACCGAGATCCACCACTTCAAGTTGCGCATCGAGTTGCCGCGCCAGCACGCTGATCGCCGCACCACCGCTGACAAAGTTCAGCAGCATCTGCCCGGTGACTTCCTGCGGAAACGCCGACACGCCTTCAGCGACCACGCCGTGATCGCCCGCGAAAATCGCGATCCACACCTGATCCAGACGCGGCTTGACCTGCCCCTGCAACCCGGCCAGTTGCACCGCCACAGATTCCAGCCGCCCGAGCGAACCAGCAGGTTTGGTCAGTTGCTGCTGACGTGCCGCCGCTTGTGCAACGGCATCGGCATCCAGCGCTTGGCACGGGTTCAGCCACCAGGATTGAGTCATAAAGCAGGTCCTTTCAAAGTCAGGGGCAGGCCGGCAACCGTCAGGACCACTCGCTGACAACGCTCGGCCAGAGCTTGATGCAGCCAACCGGCTTCATCGACATAGCGGCGAGTCAATTCGCCCAGCGGCACGACACCCATTCCGGTCTCGTTGCTGACAAAAATGATTTCCCCCGGCAGCGTCGCCAGGCAATCAAGCAGCGCTTCGCGTTCGGCGGCGAGGCGCTCGGGATCGTCGAGCATCAGCAGGTTGGTCAGCCACAACGTCAGGCAATCCACCAGCAGGCAACGCTCGGCGCTGGCGCTTTCGCGCAGGATGCGGGCCAGTTCCAGCGGTTCTTCGATCAACGCCCATTCGGCGGGACGACGCGCGCGATGATGGGCTACGCGCTCGCTCATTTCACCGTCGAGTGGCTGGCTGGTGGCGATATAGGTCACGGCCAACGCGCTGTCGCTGGCGAGTTTTTCTGCCAGACGACTTTTGCCGGAGCGGGCGCCGCCGAGGATCAGTTGGAGCATGAAGGCATCCTGAAAATTGTATGTTGTGGCGACTGGCCCCATCGCGGCATTGGTATCTACACATCTAAGTTCTTCGGCTGGCCATCCAGCCGATGGCTTCTTTAGCAAAAGCCGCCAGCTCCTCTGGGGTGTGTTGCTCCAACGTCTCACACATGGCCAAAAGCATGTATAAGCCCGCCAGCACCGCTGAAGCAGTAACCGGCTGTGAGCGCTTCATTTGGCGGCCAGACAAGCGCACCAGAAAGTCCCGTGTTTGTTCAGCAAACTCACCTTCCGCCCGCATGATTCGCCAACTCACCGCACAAGCCTGACTGGCAATCAGCAGCCGTTTGAACACAGCTTCACCGCTTTCTTGCTGCCAATTTTCCAACTGATGCCCGCCGCCTTTGAGCAGCTTGAAGTAGGACTCGATGCGCCAACGCCAGTAATACCAAAGAGCCAATTGCTCGCCTGCAACCTGCTGTTCAAGATTGCTCAGCAAATACCATTCAGCCAGCAAACTACCGTCTGCGCCCATGATTCGGCTAATGATCAGCCGTGCCGGCAAGGGCTCTCCAGCCTTGTGCAGCGTCTTGCGCTCGGCCCTGTCTTTGAGAAACGGCTGCGCTTTACGGGTGAGTACGACTGACGCTTCCCCGACCCATTGAATCGCCGGTTTCCCCTTGTATTGGACCTTGCGAGTTTCTGTGTAAACAAGCCCGCTACCAATCTTGCTCAATGGCTGGGATTGGCCCTCATAAGTGGCGTTGGAGCCAGCTTTTACGCGTAACAGCCAGTTCCAGCCCTCGGCTTGCCAGCGCCGCATGTGCGCTACTGAGTCGGCTTCTCGATCCACGATATGGACCAGTGGCTTGGCAAATTTTTGT